>JANORY010001294.1:0-2404 GCA_031415535.1 Burkholderiales bacterium
CAGGTGGTCGCACCCACTGGCATTCGCACGAGCGCGGCCAGGTATTAACGGTCGTTGCCGGTGCCGGCTGGATCTGCAAGGACGGCGAGAAACCACAGCGAATCATTACCGGTGATTTTGTATGGATTGCGCCAAATGAGCGACATTGGCATGGCGCAGATGTCGGCACGTACATGATTCACACGGCGACCACGCTCGGTAAAACGAATTGGGCGGAAGCGGTCTCCGAGCGCGATTACACGGCAGGCGCAAGTCTGTAATGCTCGTGAACCTGCTCGCGCTGAGCTTGGCATTGAGCCTTGGCATGGCGAGCGCAGACGCAATCGCACAGACTGCGAGCGACGATCGCTTACGCAATACCGTTCGGAACGAATCACTCGAACAAGTCGCACCATTGCTGGAAACCCTCAAGGGTCTGGTCGGCATCGAGTCCGGCAGCCGGGATCTTGAAGGCTTGGCCGAGATTCAAAAAATGATCGCCGGGCGACGAGCGCACTCGGTATGCAAGTCGAAGTCATCGCCACACGCGCACCCGAGTTTCATCCCTCACTAAAAGGTGCCACCTTGGGTTCGATGGTCCATGCACGCCTGAAAGGCACTGGCACCCGCAGCGTCCTGTTGATTGCCCATATGGACACCGACTATCCGCGTGACATGGCGGCCAAACAACCGTTTCGCGTCGCCGGTGATCGCGCCTACGGGCTCGGTATTGCCGATGACAAAGCGGGCGTTGCGCTGATTTTGCACACCGTGGCATTGCTGCAGAAAATCGGCTTCAAAGAGTATTCCGAACTGGCGGTATTGATCAATGCCGATGAAGAAATCGGCTCACCGGGTTCGGGTCCGACGATCACTCGCATGGGTGGTGAATACGACGCGGTGTTTTCGTTCGAAGGCGGCGGTGGCTCCAAGGACTGGGTGCGACTGGCGACCAGCAGCATTGCGATTGCCACGCTGACGGTCACTGGCAAGGCCGCGCATGCCGGTGCTAGCCCGGAGTCCGGCCTCCGCCACCGCCACTGCCGATATTCGGGCGCTGTCCAATGAAGACCTCGATGAGATGGAACGGGCACTCAAACAGTCGATCACCGAAAAACTGATTCCCGATACCACGGTTGAATTAAATTTCCTGCGCAGCCGTCCGGCATTTCGCGGCAATGATGCGTCCAGATCGATGGCACGTCATGCGGCAGGCGTCTTCAAGGAGCTGGGGCTGGAGCTTGAAATTCGCGATCGCGCCACGGGTGGCGGTACCGACGCAGCGTTTGCGGGCATGGCCCCGAAGGGCGGCGTACTGGAGAGCTTTGGCACGCGCGGATTTGGCGCTCATTCGAATGATGACGAGTACATATTCATCGACTCGCTGCAACCGCGCCTGTACCTGTCGTCGCGCATGGTCATGGATATGGGTCGCGGCTTTATTCGCTGGTAAGGTCGAAACCGCCCCGATCACGTCCGCCGTATTTTTGCTGATCAGTCGTTATTTCCTAGTCGACCTTGATGCTGGCGCGCTTGATGATCGCCGTCCAACGCTCGAAGTCGGCGCGGCGAATTTGATCGAGCTCGGCGGCGGTCGAACCAATCGGTTCAGCACCGATCGACAGCAGCCGTTCACGCACGTCCGGCAAGGCCACGATGCGCACCAACTCACGCTGCATTCGGTCGATGATTGGAGCCGGCGTACCGGCCGGCGCAAACATCGCATTCCATTCGTAAACCTCGTAGCCTTTCAGCCCTGCCTCGGCAACGGTCGGCACATTCGGTGCGGCCGGCGAGCGCGAACTGCCGGTAATTGCAATCGCGCGCAGTTTGCCCGATTTGATATGCGGCATCGCTGACGCCAGATTGCCGAACGACATCGGCACCTGGCCGGCCATGACATCGATCATCGCCGGACCGCCACCGCGATACGGGATGTGCACCAGAAACACACCGGCCTGTGCCTTGAATAGTTCACCGGCCAGATGTTGCGCCGAACCGTTACCGGCCGACGCGTACGAGATACTGCCCGGTTTGGCCTTCGCCTGCTTGACGAGATCTTCAACCGAGTTCAAGGTTGACGGCGGATGCGCGAGGATGACGTTTGGCGCACGCACCACCAGGCTGACCGGCAGCAGGTCCTTGAACGCATCGAAAGGCATTTTCGGCTGCAGCGCCGGATTGATCGCTTGCGAGGAAGCGTCCAGCAAAAACGTGTAACCATCCGGCGTTGACTTGGCTGCCGCTTCGCCACCAATAACGCCACCACTGCCGGCACGATTTTCAACGACCACCGCCTGACCCAATGCTTCGGCGAGTTTGGGTGCCAAAATCCGCGCCGTGGTGTCGACGCCGCCGCCCGGCGCGTACGAAACAATCAGCTTGATGGGTTTGTTGGGCCAGGCCTGGGCGAGAGCGGCATTGG
>JANORY010001295.1:0-3546 GCA_031415535.1 Burkholderiales bacterium
GGCCCGAACCTGGACCGCAATTTCGCTCGATCATGGCGAGCGCCTATCTTCGTTGGTTGGCAACACAAGGGAGACACAACGCAATGTTCGAGACGGGGCCGGCTGGCGGTCTGTTAGAGCAAAAGCAACTACATTCGCGGCGAGCGCCTGGCAATACCTGCATCAGTTCGCTTTCGAAGTTAAACGCACTGAATGCCGTTGCTGACAATGACAGCGCCGGCTGTGGCACGGTCATGCGCGTTGCGCCTATCGGACTTTTTGCGGCCGCTGTAGGTATACAAAACAATGATTTCGGCGGCTGGGTGTTCCGGCTCGGCGTGGAGGACGCCCGGATCACTCATGGCCACCCGTCGGCACAGTTACCAGCCGGTTTTCTGGCGCTCGTGATCACGCGCTTGGCGCTCGGTGCCTCGCTGGACTCGGCCGTAGACGAAGCGCTGCGGGTGCTGATTTTGTTCCCTGGCCACGAGCCCACCTATGCGCTGTTGCAGGACTCAATACGGCGCGCTCGAACCAAGCCTGGCGATGCTGCTGAACTCAGCGCGCTCGGCCAAGGCTGGACTGCGCACGAAGCACTGGCCATTGCGCTCTACTGCGCGCTCGGGGCTAAGGACTTCCGGTCGGCCGTGCGATTGGCCGTCAGCCATAGTGGCGACAGTGATTCGACTGGCGCAATTGCCGGCAATCTGCTCGGGGCGGCCTGCGGTGTTCAGACCATCCCAGGTTCATGGATTGGGCAACTTGAACTGCGGGACGTCATCGAGCACATGGCAGCGTGCATTCATGGGTTACGAAGTTGTTAGTCGCATTGCGGTCTCCGAACCGCTTGATTTCCAAAATTCGTGTCAGGAATCATGTGCAAACGATAGTTTCCGAGCATTCGACAGCAAGCGAAAACTTGCGTTGAATGAGGCATAAGATAATTCAGGGGTGTGTGTGAAGAATAGAATTTCAATTGTGTTGATTGCATCAGTTTTGGCGAGCTGCGGTGGCGGTTCTGATAATTCCAGCACTGCAACAACGACGCCGGCCACAACTGCCGTATCGGCCAGTCCTGCACTAGTTGCGGCGTCGCCGGTGGCGGCCATTTCAGCGCCGGCACCTGTGGCTGCGGCTGCACCAGCGGCTACACCAGTGCCCGAAACTTCGCGGGTCATCGAATCTCCAGCGCCGGTGGCGTCCTCGACCCCGATAACGGCACCCGCTTCGGCACCTGCGGCGATTGCGCAGTACGCCAGTCTGTTCGAAATGCTGGCGGGGATTCAGGAGGGACAGGTCTTTCGAATGAATTATTCGATTAGCCGCTTCCCCGGTTTCCATGCCTTCATCGAGGAGTCGGTGAAAGTTTCCGCACATCGCAACGCCGGTGAAGTGGGGATGGACTTTGAAGTGACCACCGCTACCGGCGTTTATTCGGTCTTTAGTTATTGGGCTGTGCCCGACGTCGCCAACAACAGATTGTCAAGCTTTAAAGTGTCGGGGGGCAGCCCAGGCTACCCGGACGAGTTGGGGCCGGTAACCTTGACCGGAGCGCTGGTCGTCGGTACCCGGTTTGCGCATTCATCGACTGTTAACGGCATGGTTTACGCAGATCGCAGTGCGCGGTTTGAAACTACGGATCAATACACATGCCTCGGCACCCGGACCGACCAAATCGATGGGTTCAGTGGAACTCATTTTTGCTGGAGCCCTG
This sequence comes from Burkholderiales bacterium, assembly GCA_031415535.1. GTDB lineage: Bacteria > Pseudomonadota > Gammaproteobacteria > Burkholderiales > Burkholderiaceae_E > JANLTP01. Next base: position 1,694 of record JANORY010001295.1, read on the forward strand.
ATCTTCAGCGTGTTGCCCTATTATTTGTCGCGCGCGCTGGTCGCACGGTATACGGCAGTGACCTTGAGTTCATGAAGAACTTCGTGACGATTCCTCAATAACCGGACGTACACAGCGATAGGCGCATGCGTCGAGCCTTGCCCTAAGCTGTCTTGGATGCATCGCGAACTGGACGGATTCGAGGCGGGACTGCCATCCTCAGGCTAGAAGATAAGGCTTGAGCCAGGACAGACCGTCCGAGGTCGCAGCACGCGGTCGATACTCACAGCCGACCCAACCGGTGTAGCCGACCTGGTCGATCAGGTTCAGCAGATACGGGTAGTTCACTTCACCAATGTCGGGTTCGTGGCGCTCGGGCACGCCGGCGATCTGAATATGGCCAATATTCGCGATGTATTGCTTGAGCTTCATGGCGAGATCACCTTCAACAATCTGGCAATGGTAAAAGTCCATTTGCACCTTTAAATTCGACGCACCAATCTCCGAGCAAATCTGGTGCGCCTCGTCCTGGCGGTTGATGAAGAAGCCGGGAATATCGCGAGTGTTGATCGGCTCGATGACCACCGTCAAATCCAGCGTCCTGGCCTGGCTCGCTGCGTAATCGAGATTGCTCAGATAGGTGGCGCGGTGTACCGCTCGCGAGTCGCCGGGTTTGATCAAGCCGGCCATGACATGCAGATGTTTGTTGCCGAGCACGGCTGAATACTCCAGTGCCTTGGCGATCGATGCTCGAAATTCCGGTTCACGTCCGGGCAGGCTGGCCAGGCCGCGTTCGCCGTTGGCAAAATCACCGGCCGGCGCATTGAACAGCGCCTGCGTCAACCCCTGGTCGACCAGTCGGCGCTTGATGTCATTGGCCGGGAAATCGTACGGAAACAAGAACTCGACACCCTTGAATCCGTCTTTGCGGGCAGCGGCGAAGCGATCCAGAAACGCGTGTTCCTGGTACATCATCGAGAGGTTGGCGGCAAATTTCGGCATGTCACGCTCCGTAAAAAAATAGGACGATCAATTCGGATTACCAGATTGCGCCGAAATTCAGACACAGTTCGTCGATTTGTTCCGGACTCAGCGGCTCGGTTGTGCGCGAGTTCATCAGCCAGAGTCGGGCAGTTTCCTCGAGTTCCTCGAGCACCGCCATGGCTTGTGCTGGTGTCTCGTGCCAGACATTGGGGCCGAGACGCTCCAGCATGACCGCTCGCAGAGGCTTGCCTGCGGCCTCGGCTTGCGAGATGCGCGCAGCAACCAGGTCGGCGGCCCGAGGATCACCGGGGCGATGGTAGGGTATCAACGGGACATGACCGACCTTCATGACAAAGTAGGGCGTGATCGGCGGCAAGACGTCGTCCGGCTTCCAGACCCCGGCCAAAGTCAGCGCAACCAAATGGCTCGAATGGCTATGGATCACGCAGCCGGCGCTGGGCGCCGACGCATAGATTTTGCGATGCAGTGCGAGGGTCTTGCTGGCACGCTCGCCGCTGACTTGATGACCCGAATATTCGACTTTTGCGAGGCGGGCAGGATCCAGAAAACCCAGGCAGGCATCGGTCGGAGTAATCAGATATCCGTCCGTCAAACGCACGCTGATGTTGCCGGCGGTGGCGTGGACGTAGCCGCGCGCGAACAGGCTATTGCCGATCCGCACCAACTCATCACGAGCCTGGGCTTCATTCATCGTCGGATATTTTCTTTGACCGTGGCAACTCGATGCCCGGAAATATCTTGATGACTGCGCTGTCGTCTTGTGCACCGTAGCCGGCGCTTGAGGCATGCATGAACATTTGATGAGCGGTGGCGGCCATCGGCAGCGGAAATTTGCTGGCGCGGCCGGTATCGAGCACGAGGCCCAGATC
>JANORY010001296.1:0-1442 GCA_031415535.1 Burkholderiales bacterium
TGTTTTTGAACACCCTACCCTTCCAGGGTGACATCGTGTTTGAGTTTGAGATTCGAGCAACTTGAAATCGTAATTGAGCCTTTTTTCAAACCGTTGCTCCAACAGATTTCCGTCCGTTTCAAACCGCTTTATCTCTCCTTCCCGAAAGTCGCCGCCCGTTCTATTTTCACGCCCGATTCGGCCCTGCGGCCTTTCACTACTGCATTTTACATTCATCATTTTACATTTTTCAGTTCATGAACGGCCTCGACCATCCTGACCAATTCGCCAATCGCCACATCGGCCCCAACCAATCCGAAACCGCTGAAATGCTGAAAACCATCGGCGTTTCGAGCCTCAATGAACTCATCGACCAGACGGTGCCGCCGTCGATTCGACTGCAAAAACCACTCGATTTGCCTGCCGGGCTGTCCGAATTCGACTATTTGCGGTCGCTGAAAAAGCTGGCCGGACAGAACAAAGTCTTCAAAAACCACATCGGCCAGGGCTATTTCGGGACGATAACGCCGCCCGTCATTCTGCGAAATCTGTTTGAAAATCCGGGTTGGTACACCCAATACACGCCCTATCAGGCCGAAATCGCGCAGGGGCGGCTTGAATCGCTGCTCAATTTTCAGACCGTCGTTTCCGATTTGACCGGGCTGCCGATTGCCAACGCTTCGCTGCTGGATGAAGGCACGGCGGCAGCAGAGGCGATGACCATGTTTTTTCACGACAAAAACAAGCGCGCCAAAGGCCCGGCGGACACGGCGGATGAGTTTTTTGTCGGTCAAAATGTCTTTCCGCAAACGCTCGACATCCTTTTGACGAGGGCAAAACCGCTCGGCATCCGGGTCGTTTCAGGTGACTGGAAGACGTACCAATTCAATGAAAAAACCTTCGGCTGCCTGCTGCAATATCCTGACAGTCAGGGACTTGTGGAAGATTTTCGCGCCTTTGCCGAGCAGGCAAAAGCCAATCGGACATACCTGGCCGTGGCTACCGATTTGCTCGCGCTGACCCTCCTGCGCCCGCCCGGCGAATGGGGCGCAGATTGCTGCATCGGCAACTCGCAGCGGCTCGGTGTGCCGATGGGTTTTGGCGGGCCGCACGCCGCTTTTTTTGCGGTCAGCGAAGATTTCAAACGGGTGATTCCCGGTCGAATCATCGGTATGTCGGTCGATTTGCATGGTCGCCCGGCACTTCGCATGGCTTTGCAGACCCGCGAGCAGCACATTCGCCGCGAAAAAGCGACCTCAAACATCTGCACCGCGCAGGCTTTGCTGGCAAATATGGCGGCGATGTACGCGGTTTATCACGGCCCCGACGGGCTGCGAAAGATTGCCCGCCGCGTCAATCTGCTGGCGCAAAACCTCGAACAGGGTCTCCGCGACCTCGGTTTTTCATTGAAAAACAGCCACTATTTTGATACACTTCGTATCGAAGTTTCTGAAAATGAAGGG
>JANORY010001297.1:0-2291 GCA_031415535.1 Burkholderiales bacterium
GTTTGGTTGGCACCTGATCATGGTCGACGAGCGCCGTGTCGATGAAGCCTCGCCGGACCGTGTCAGGCAACAAGCACGACAGGCCTTGCGTGAACGACGCGCCGACGAAGCCTACCAGGATTGGTTGCGCCAGCTCAGGGATCGAACTTATGTCGAAATGCGGCTCGATTGATGGCGCCTGCCCGCAAGCGCTTCGGGCAGCACTTTCTGACAGACTTCGCTGCGATCGCGCGCATTGTCGAAGCGATCGATCCGCAACCGGACGACAGGATTCTCGAAATTGGCCCAGGCCGCGCGGCGCTGACTCAGGTCTTGTTGCAACGCATTGCCAGTCTGCAGGCGATTGAAATTGACCGTGATCTCGCCCAAGGATTGCGCGCTCGGTTTGCGTCTTCGCGTCTGGATCTGATCGAAGGCGATGCCTTGCAGATCGACTATCAGGCGTTGGCGAACAATGGGCCGGTTCGACTGGTGGGTAATCTGCCCTATAACATTTCTACGCCCTTGCTGGTCCACCTGATTGCCTTTCGCCAGTCGATTCTCGATCAACACTTCATGCTGCAAAAAGAAGTGGTGCTGCGAATTGTTGCCGAGGCGGGCCATTCGGCCTACGGCAGGCTCAGTGTATTGCTGCAAGCCTTTTATCAGGTGCAATACTTATTCGATGTGAGTGCCGAGTGTTTCGAGCCACCACCCAAGGTGACGTCTTCAGTGCTCAGAATGCGGCCGCGCACCGATCTGCAAGCACCGACGCTGTCATCGCTTGAGCGCTTGACTCATCAGGCCTTCGCGCAAAAGAGAAAGATGTTGCGCAAGACCTTGTTGCCCTGGCTCGATCAGCAGGGAATTGACAGCGTAGCGATTGATCCGACCGCGCGTGCCGAGGAAATCCCGGTTTCGGTGTACTGCGCGCTGGCGCGGCAAATGGATCTCAGACAAACCACAGACCGACCACAGACGGACCGCAGACGGACCTCAGACTGATCGACGCTCAATAAGTTCGATCTTGTAGCCATCCGGATCCTCCACGAACGCGATCACAGTCGTGCCGCCCTTGACCGGTCCTGCTTCACGGGTTACCGAGCCGCCGGCCGCCTTGATACGGGCACAGGTAGCCGCGGCATTGGCGACTTCGATGGCGATATGACCGAAGCCTGCGCCGAGATCGTACTGCGCGACGCCATAGTTGTAGGTCAACTCAATCACGGCACCGGCCGACTCGTCGCCGTAACCGACAAATGCCAACGAGTACTTCTGATCCGGGCGGTCGGTGGTACGCAGCAGATTCATACCCATGATGTGGGTGTAAAAATCGATCGATCGCTGCAACTCGCCGACTCTTAACATGGTGTGCAGAATTTTCATTGAAGATTCCCTAAATTTTGCTAATGCGACGAATCGGCGTGGATATGTTTGAGCCATTCCTTCGGCTTCTCATAGCCGGGCAGGAGGCTGCAAACGGTCGCCCAGAAATTGGGGCCATGATTCATTTCACGCAAATGCGCAACCTCATGGGCAATGATGTAGTCGATGACATCGGCCGGAAAATGCACCAGCCGCCAATTCAGGCGAATTGAGCCGTCCGGTCCGCAGCTACCCCAGCGGGTTCGCGCCGAGGATAATCCCCAGCGCTTCGGTTTTTTCCCGAGCAACTCACTGAAATGATTCAGGCGCGGACCGAACAGAGACTTTGCCTGCGCTTGCAACCAGCCGTGTACCAGCACTTTCATCTGTTCGGAGTCAGACTTGGGCGGCAGACTGATCAGCAAACTTTGATCAACTCGTTGCACGCACGCTGGCCGATCGTCCGTCAATTGCATGGTCAGGGGCTGACCCACGAACAGCAAGGGCGCACCATGCTCCCAGCGCGTCAATAATCGATCGCGGCGTGATGCATAGTCGCGCCACTCCACCAGTTTTCGGGCAATCCAGTCGCTGCGTTCGGCCAGACCGGATTCGATCTCGGCGACCGAGACCCACTTCGGTGCGGTCACGGTCAGGCCGCGATCATCAATCAGAAAGCCGATGGTACGACGGCGCGAACGGCGCAATTGATAGTCAATGTACTGATCGTGCAAACGATACCAGCGGCGATTGCCAGCCGTTGTACCGAGCCTTTGTGGCTCGTCGAATAACGGTAAATGTAGTTGTAGTGCTGCGTCGTGCATGTTGCGCTTCAAAAGAGACTGCGGTTGCGGCATCAGGTTCGCGATCTTTCTCAGGGTGCTAATTCGGCGGCAAAACTGGCCAGGTCGGAGTTCTTCAGGAACTTGTTCGCCGTGACGACGGCC
>JANORY010001298.1:0-14582 GCA_031415535.1 Burkholderiales bacterium
GATCGCGTCTATCGAAGCGGTGAACCGTACGTCGCCAGCGCTGCGCCTCTCCAGTTCGCGAGATCCGGCGAGCTACTCCCCGAACTTCGCTATGTGGAGTTTGTTTACGAGCCGGTGAAATCTGCCGAGGACCGAGTTACCGGCATCTTTGTCGCCGGGTCTGACGTCACGATCCGCAAGCTTGCTGTGGACAAGTTGCGTGCGAGCGAACAACGCTTTCAGACAATGGCCGACGGTGTTCCCGCACCGATTTGGATAACCAAACCCGACGGCAGCATTGAATTCGTGAATCGAGAATTCTGTCTTTTTTTCGGTGTCACTCACGAACAAGTGCAATCAACCGGTTGGTGCCCTCCGATCCATCCTGAGGACCTTCAGCGCCGCGCTAATGCATTCGCGACCGCGACCGCCAAAAGAGCCGGCTTTCAGATTCGGGTCCGGGTACAGAATGCCTACGGGGTTTGGTGTACCGTCGAATGTAGCGTCGTGCCCAGGATCCTCAATAACAGCGATTTTTGCGGTTTTGTCGGGCTGACACTCGACATGACACCGTTAATTTCGTCGCAACAAGCACTTCGCGAGGCAGATCGGCGCAAGGACGAATTTCTGGCTACGCTTGTACATGAGTTGCGCAACCCCTTGGCGCCGATCCGCAATGCCGCGCGACGGACAGCAGGCCGTTTCGATCGCCCGCGAGTTCAAACCCGAGGTGGCGATCCTCGACATTGGTATGCCGAAATTGACCGGATATCAGGTCGCACAGGTTCTTCGCGATGAAAATTGGACCCGAGGACTCAAACTGATTGCGTTGACCGGATGGGGAAACGAACACGACGTAATTCGTGCGCGCGAGGCCGGTTTCGATCACCATCTGACCAAGCCGGTCGAATTCGCCCGAGTTGTCGATTTACTTTGATTGCCCGCGACGCTTTAACAGCGCTTTCGACGCCAGAATTTTCTTAAGTGGCTTTGCGGACGTATGAGCTGCACCAGCCTTTCGTGCTGACCAGTTTGCCCAAAAACAGCGAGCACGGGCCGGTCTCATTTACACCTTTGCCAGTGAACAGGGCACAAACTTCGCAGGTTTGATCTGACCGAAACTGCGGATACTTCGCCTGGTCGACTTGGCTGGCCAACGACACATATCCCACTGCCATCGCTGCTGGCTCGGCAGGATCAACCAGCGCGGGCACTGTAGAAGGAGTCGGCGGATCTGCGGTCGGTGATGCAGGGACAGAGGGCGTCGGCGGCACCACGGGTTCAGTTGACGCGGTTTTACGTTCCGAGCAGGCGGCGATAATCGACAGGCTGGTCAAAGGTAAGATTCGGATGAATAGACGCCGCATCTGCATAGACTTCTCCTCTAGCTTTAACGTTGTTTGCGCGCTTTCAACTCGGATGTTCTTCGCGCTTTCCAGGATCACGTTTGGGTTCGTGATCGTGCTCATGCTCAACCGGTTCCTTAATCTCATCGGGCGTATCGGGCTCGGGTACGTCCGGCTTGTTTGGCACTGGAATATGAGGTAGCGTCGGCTGGATAGTCATAGGGTTTCGATCGATTCATTAGACAATCAGTTAATAACTGTTCCGATACAAGCGGCTCGCGATGCAACTGGAACTACGCGCTCAACTTGCACGGAACGCCCGGATGTCAAAGTTGCCGCCACTTCGTTGACACTCGGCACAGGCGGCGCGCTGGTCGACACGCCATCTTTGACTCGTTTGGGTTTTTCGATACCGAGCGAAATATCCTCGACGGCGTCAATCCAGATTCGCGGTGCTGCGGTTCGAACGTCGCCGAATATTGTCGCGAATGACACGTCAGCAGCGTCACGTCCCGTACCAATGCGAATCAAGCCGGTCACGGGCGAAATATCAGATGGATCAAATAAATACCAACGATCACCCAGGAGGGCCTCGACGTAGGCATGAAAATCGATGGGTCCGAGCGCGGGATCGGCTCTATAGTCAACTCCGGTTACAAATCGTGCCGGAATGTTTAGCGCGCGACACAACGCGATCATCAAGTGTGCAAAGTCTCGGCACACCCCTTGTCGTTGTTGAAACACGTCCAGCGCCGAGGTAGTCCAAGTAGATGATCCGATTTGGAACTTCACATGATAGGCCAGTGTGTCGTTGGGCAATTGCGCCGCCGTCAACTCGCGCAAACCAGTCGTCGGATCAAACCGATGATCGATATCGACCACAGATTGATACATGTCAGAGACTGGACTGGCTGGCGAATTGAATCGAAGCTGGCGATTTCCGCTGGCCTCCTGCCGGAATTCCTTTGCCTCAACCATGGGTGTCACGACCATTTTCTCGTTGCTGACTTTTTGGTGCTCATTCTCAACCGGTTGAATATTCAAAATGAAGGTCCCAGGCTCGGCGGCCTGGTAGTCAAGCGCAATGCTGGTGTTCAGGCGAATCATGCTTCGATCCTGCTTAAGTAATGAAGAATTCAATAAGGGTTGAGGATGCGGCCCACGCGGACATTAAGAATAGGCATAGTTCGTGCCCGGCGATCCCACGGCAATTTACCGATTTCAAAATCGTGCATTGACAAACAGGTAGGGTCCTTGCAGATCAAAAGTCAAGTTCGCCGCAAACTGGCCGTCGTTTCTTTTGAGACTGATTCGTGAAAACCCGTATTCGACACCGAGATCAAAGTTGCGGAGAGCAAACCATTCGAAACCGATTGCGGCGTTGTAAATATGTCCATTCAGAGTGCCACCGTTTTTCTGCACTGCCGAACCGTGAATTGCAGAGCGCGCAAGTGCCAGCCGTTGTTGTCGGCTCGAAACCGGGGGTACCTGGCAGGTCAGATATCAGTGATCGCGCCTGAGTTGATCCCCACACTGAATGTACGGGTGCGGATGATGACAACCCTGTCGAACTGGGTCGAATTGCCAACGGCAACACTTATGAATTGAAGCACTTTACCGACTGCAAAGATCGGATCGCCAAAGTCAATTTCATTTATCCGTTTTGACGGCACCTCGAATGTTCATGGCGGCCAAACCGATTTGCAGTGCGATCAACGCCATCGCACCGGAATGCCAGCCCCATAGCGCCCACATCAGATTGCTGGCTAGAAAAACCCAGAAGCCTTGGTTACGTCGATTTTCATGTGTGGAAGCTACCAGCCAGGACGCGTACAGCGTGACCAGCATTGCAGGCCACTGGAGCAAATCGAGGTAGTTCATGACTTCAGCAGTCTTCTGTTGCTCATAACGCTCCGAATTTTTCCGGAATTTGCGATTGCGGATGCCGCCAGACTAAGACAGGAGCAAGACCTCAGCGCGTCGCTGCGCTGTTGGCCTACATTAACGCGGGATGATCGACGACAAGGCGATAGCGTGGGCACCGCTATTCTCGCAATCTGGAACACGGAGGTGGCGATGATTGGTGTTGTAATTCCTGCCCACAACGAAGCAGCCTACCTGGCGAGCTGTTTAGCGGCAGTCAAGAGGGCAGCGCTCGCTGAAGAACTCGGTGGCGAGCCGGTACTGGTGGTGGTAGTGCTGGATGCCTGCAGTGATCACAGCGCTAGTATTGCGCAGCGTTTCGGGACCAGGATAGTGAACACCAATGTTCAGAATGTTGGTATAGCGCGTGCCAAGGGCGCCGAGTTGGCGATTCGTTGTGGTGCCCGATGGCTGGCCTTTACCGATGCCGATTCAATAGTTGCACCGGACTGGATCGCCAGACAACTCGCGCTGGGCGTCGACGCAGTATGCGGCACGGTAGAAATACGGCGCTGGTACTCCTACGGCGAGCGATTGCAACGACACTTCGCCAGTCTTTATCGAGATACCGACGGCCATGGTCATATTCACGGTGCCAACCTCGGGGTCAGCGTGCACGCTTATGAAAAAGCCGGTGGCTTCAGAGCTTTAGACTGCTCGGAAGACGTTGCCTTGGTGAAGGATCTGCAAGCGACCGGCGCCTGTCTGGCGTGGTCGGCAACGCCGCGAGTGATAACCAGCGCGCGCCGCGATTACCGCAGGCCTGATGGTTTCGGAGCCTACTTGGCCAGCTTGAATCGGCAGATTGCGTAGAGCACGCCGCGGCCGAGCGAAGTGCAACTACCGGGGTTCTTCCTACAATAGTCTGCGTCCCCGCCCTACTACTTCGTTGCTGCGATTTGTTTAATCTGATTGCCTACCGGAACTTCCGGAACATCTGTTGTTCAATCCTTATCAGGAGCAATACATGATCTCAGGCAAGCTTTTTTTAGCAACCGCGTCGGCATTCGTTGTAATTGCAAGCGCCGGCCTGGTCAACGCTCAAACCAGCCCGCCACGAACAAACGCCAACACCGTCCAGAGTCCGCCACCTGCGCCCGATACGGCTCAACGGCCTGGACCCGGTTCCAGCCAGTCGGTACAAAGCGATACAAGGACATCGCCCCGCAATGGCCGGGGTAACGATACGATGAACAACTCATCAGGCCCTGCAGGCACCTCGGGTACGTCTGGAAACATGTCGAGCGATTCCAATCCCGCGCTGGCACCGCGTGCTGCACGCGCCGATCGCAATTGATCATTGCTTGAAGTAAGCGTCATGAACACGTCAAGAAAATTCCAGACAGGGCTGCGCCGTGTCGGGATTTTCCTGGCCGATAGCACCAAACCGATCCTGATCAGCGCCGGAATGGCGCTGACTCTGGCAGGCGGTCTTGCGCTCGACGAGGTTCTGCAATTCCCAAGGCGGCTGGATTCAGTCAACGACGCCCGCAGACATCTGCCGGTAAGCGCGGATTCGCGCTCGTTGATGCAAAGCGCTGGCCAACGAACCGCAGAATTCGGTGAGCAGATTGCGTCTGAACAAACGCGGCAGATGGCGGACTGGATTGCTGACTCTGGCGATAATGAAACCTCTGCTTTTTTTGTCGTTGACAAGATTGCAGCCCGACTCTACGTTTTTGATGCGCAAGCGCGACTGCTGGGCTCCACGGCGGTCTTGCTGGGAGCGGCAATTGGAGATGATACGGTTCCCGGAATCGGCGCCCGACCGATCTCGCAGGTGCTTCCGCACGAGCGCACGACGCCCGCCGGAAGATTTGTCGCCGAGCCAGGTCGCAATATGCAAGACGAAGATGTCATATGGATTGACTATGACGCGGCCGTTTCCATGCATCGGGTTCGAGCAAATAATCCAACGGAGCGCCGTGTGCAGCGCTTGGCCAGCGAGTCCGCTGACGATAATCGAATTTCATTTGGTTGTATCAATGTTCCTGTCGGATTCTATGAATCGTACCTGCGCCCGACCCTGGAAACTCATAACGTCATCATCTATGTTTTGCCTGAACAGAAGTTGATGCAACAGGTGTTTGCAAACTATCCGTTTCGCGCAGGAGGCAGCCATTTTTCAACTCCACCTAGGGCAGGCGAACTTTGGTTGAAATCTACTTCCGCAGCGCTTAACTGATGCCTGAAACCTTGAGGAAACTCCCGCATTAATACGCCCGATAATTATTTGAAATCAGGCGCAGAAATTGCGTGACCTGTTGATAGCTTGACCGCAGTCTCCTGCCTGGAAAGAAGTAAAGTGGAATTTGACCAATTAGTCCGCCTGCCCAAGGAATTTTTTGCTCGAGTCATGGCGCATCGATCGCATTCTCAGCCATATACAGATAAGAAACTGGCAAATCAGGGATTGGAGTACAAAAATTCAGGTAGCAAACATCCCGAGTTAGGCAGTTTTGCTTGCCGAATTCTGGTGGTTGGTGAACAAGACGACAGCAGCGAACATTTCGCATTGGGTTTGAGCGATTTTGGTCATCAAGTTTTTGTAGCCAGCGGTGAGCCGCGCCAACTGATCAGCCATATGGGTACGTGCTTGCCTGCGGTAGTGATTATCCAGACGGCGCCTGGTGTGTCAGGATTTCTGGCTGGCTGCGGTCTTGCCAATTGCATCAGGTCGGTACCCTATATTCCCCAGCCTCTCATCTTCATTTGTTCGAGTGTCGACGATGGAATTTGTCGTCAAGAGGCGCATGGATCGGGCGTCGACTATTTTTTGAAGATACCTTCCACCTGTGCCGATATTGCGGGGCAGCTACGGCAATCCATTCTGCGACCACGTAGGACATTTACTACCGAACAATCCGCTGCGGTCTGATGCGCAGGTGCCAGCGCCAACTTTAAGATCGTTTTGTCCACCTTTCGCAATGAAAAAAAGTATGCTCGTCGAGCCGCGTCATTTCCGGGTTTTGTTGCGTCGTATTATGTTTTGTCTTGTTTGCGCGGGTAGCGTCGCTCTATTTACGGGTTGCGGATGGCTGCAAGACCGGCGCGACGAAAACAAAGGCATTCAGCTTCAAAGTTTGAAGGTGCCAGCCGGTTACCGGGTTGCAGTTTTGGCGCGCGACTTGCCGAAGGCGCGGCATCTGGCGTTGGGTCCTCGGGGCACCTTGTTTGTCGGCAGTACGGCGGGTAACGTGTACGCGTTGACCCTCAGCGGAAATACCGTCGGCCGGCAACGAACGATCATCAAGGGCTTGGCGGATTCTGGCGGGATAGCGTTTCACGAAGGGCACTTGTACGTCGCGGATCGAACCCGTATCTTGCGCGTTGAGCGCGCCGAGGAGCGGCTGGACGATCCGGCAGCACCGATGCAGGTCATGGACGGTTTTCCGGACAAAGCGCGACATGGTTCGCGGGTCATGGGCTTCGGTCCGGATGGCAAACTCTATGTCTCAATCGGCTCCCCCTGTGATGTCTGTGAGGCCAAAAACGACGAGTACGGCACCATCTTACGCAGCAATCCGGATGGCACGGCCAAGGAGGTGTTTGCGCGTGGCATTCGCAATAGCGTCGGGTTCGACTGGCATCCCGTCACCCGAGAATTGTGGTTCAGCGAAAACGGCCAGGACGCACTCGGCCCGGACCGCCCGAACGACGAACTTAATCGGGTGACCAGGGTCGGCGAGCATTTCGGTTTCCCGTATTGCCATGACACCGATATTGCCGATCCGCAGTTCGGTGCCCAGCGCAGTTGCCGGGAATTCACCCCGCCGGTTTTTGGACTCGGTGCTCGGGTGGCAGCGTTGGGCATGCGATTTGAGGGCACCGCCAGTACTCCTTCCGATCCGAGTATCCTGATTGCAAGGCATGGTTCGCACCCGCCCAGCCGGGTCGGCTACGATGTAGTGCGCGTGTTGTTGCAGAGCGGCCAGCCATCGCGGATGGAACCCTTTCTGACCGGCTTTCTGCAGGATAAACGTTATTGGGGCCGGCCAGTTGATGTTCTGGTCATGCGCGACGGCTCGGTGCTGGTGTCCGATGACCTGAATGGTGCCATTTACCGAGTCAGTCGCGACTGATGGCTACTCAAATCATAGCCAAGCCAGCGCTGCCAGCGTCGACGAGCCCCAAGAACCGCCGCAAAGGTGTAGTGTTGAAAACGGCAACACCCAAGCTGCCACACGACCGGGATGAAGCGGCAAACACGACGGGCGGCGTGCCCAGTGACCTGATTCAGCAAGCGCATCGAGATGTTTCGCGCGGCCTGCAAGATACCGATCGCGGCGTTGAAACCGATGCTACCTATCGAAAATTGAAACGACCCTCTTCACCGTGAGCGAAAACCATGAAGTTCATTCAAACCGCCGATAAATCGAAACTTTATGTCAAAGACTGGGGCAGCGGCCGACCGGTCATTCTGATGCATGGCTGGCCCTTGTCCTCCGACAGTTGGGATGATCAGGCGATGGCAATCGCCAATGCCGGTTACCGCGCGATTTCCTATGATCGGCGTGGGTTTGGTCGCTCTTCGCAGCCCTGGTCCGGTTATGACTACGACACGCTGGCCGACGACCTGGCATCGGTCATCGAGCAGACCGGTGCCCAGAATGTCACCTTGGTCGGCTTCTCGATGGGTGGCGGCGAAGTCGCACGTTACCTGTCGCGCCACGCCGGCAAGGGTGTTGTCAAGGCCGCGTTGATCGCATCAATCGTGCCCTATATGTTGAAAACCGAGGACAACCCGAATGGCACGGAGCCGGAAGTCTTCGAGAAGATGACCCTGGCGATGAATGAAGATCGCGCCAAGTTCTTCGCCGGGTTTTTCGCAGACTTTTTTGGTGTCGGACTGCTGACACAGCCGGTCAGTAATGAGCTGCTGCAATGGGCGCGCAGTGTCGCCATGCAGGCCAGTCTGAAGTCAACGCTCGCCTGTGCGAAGGCCTTTGCGACCACCGACTTCAGATCCGATCTGCCGGCCTTCAAAGTACCGACCTTGATCGTGCATGGAACTGCCGATAAAACCGTGCCCATTGATGCATCCGGACGCGCGGCTGCGCTCGGCATTTCACAATCGACGCTGTTCGAATTCGAAGGCGAGCCGCATGGCTTGTTTGCAACGGCCAAAGATCGGCTCACTACCACCTTGCTGGACTTTATCAAGTCCTGATTAATCTTTAACGCAATCCTTGAGCATAGCCAGCGCGCGTCGTATGCGCGTTTTGACGGTACCTAACGGCTGCTGCAAGGTGTCGGCAATCTGCCGATGGGTCAATCCTTGGTAAAACGCCAGCGACACGGGTTGTCGAAGAGCGGCGGGTAGTTTGTCGAGACAGTCGTTGACCCGATGTGCGTCGTTCCTCCGAGCGCAGATTTGCAACGGCCCCGGGTTCGGATCGACCACTGCTTCGACCAACTCGATGCTCAGTTCCAGTTCATGGCAGTCGCGCTGGTCGAGCCGATCCAGCGCGGCATTGCGCGCGATGCTGGACATCCAGGTCATGGGCGCGCTGCGTTGATGCTGATACGCTCCGGCATGTGCCCAAATCTTGACAAATACCTCCTGCAGCATCTCGTCCGCCAAACCGTCCCGTTTAAGAATCCGGCTCAACTGCATATAGAGATTCGGGGCGGCCAGGCGGTATAGTTGCTCGAAGGAATTTCGATCGCCTCGTGAGACTAGCGACAGCAAGCTGACCAACTGTTCGCGACGCTGCAGTGCGTCAGTGTTCGCCGGCGGTGCAGTTGCTACAGTCGCTGTCAGCGCATTGTGAGTACCGCAATCAGAACAACATGGCGGTTCGCCGACGTGAGTAGACATGGTTAATGAACTTTGAGGCAGTGCGCTGGTCGGCGCGATGGGTCGGAAGGAAGTGTAGGCAGCCGGGGCGGGCAATACGAAAACTACCCGACTCGCAACCGACACTCCGTTCGCTAGCGCACATAACTCGACTGCGAGCATATAGTTTACACATTGGGTCCGTGCGTCACCGCACAGACCGCATCACTGCTTAGGCTTTACGCTGCGGATTTGCTTCTACGCTGGAACCTGTCTGTGTCTCAACTACTTGAATGGCTGCCCGACGCTTCGCCTGCGCTACAAAAAATGCTGGCGGTCGCGAGCGATGTTGTGCCTCCGCCGATCCGCTCCGAGATCTTTGGACTCAAGCGATTTGCGCAACATGGCCGCAGTCTGGCGCTGACGCACCGTGCCGCCAAGGCAAACTCGGGCGAAGCTAATTTTTTCCCGCGATTGCGCAGCAACATCAGCATGTTGCGTGAGGCCCATCGCTATATTGCGATCCGCGTTGCCAGTGGTTATGACATCAGTCCTGCGGCCGAATGGTTGCTGGATAACTTTCACTTGATCGAGGCTCAACTCAGAGAAATACACGAGGGTTTGCCGCGCAGCTATTTTCAAACCTTGCCGGTTCTGCTCGATGAGCCCCTGGCCGGCCTGCCCCGAATTTATGGGGTTGCCTGGGCCTTTGTCGCGCACAACGATAGTGCGTTTGATGAAGATACCTTGGTGCATTTTTTGAACGCCTATCAGGAGGCCTGCGAACTGCGTTTGAGCGAAATGTGGGCCCTGCCGACCACGTTGCGAGTAGTGCTCATCGAGAATTTGCGGCGACTGGCGGAACGCGAGGCGATGCAGAAAGCAGCGCGCGAGGCGGCTAACCTGTGCTGTGATCAAATCAATGCTTGTACGTTCAGCACCTTCGATGGCCTGTTGGCACAGCTCAATCAAAGGGGTGTGGGTCGGGTGTTCCTGGCACAACTGGCGCAGCGCCTGCAGGAGCGCGGATCACCCGACGCCTTGATGCCGCGCGAATGGCTGGCCAATGTGCTTCCCGATCTGGCTGGGCTGCTGGCACAGCAAAGTGTTGAACAAGCGGCGGATAACCTGAGTGTCAGCAATGCAGTGACCGCGCTGCGCGCGATCGGGGCCGCCGACTGGCCGGATATCGTCGCCCGATCCAGCGCCTTGATGCAGTTGATGTTGACCTCGCCGAGCTTTGAGTCTGAACACACGCTGACCCAGGATCAAACCTTGCACGCCATCGAGTTATTGGCGGCACGCACCGAACTGCGCGAGTTGGCCGTTGCGCGGACGCTTTTGACACAAATGAGTGAATTCGCCAACCAGAACGGCGAGCGGCGGGTCGCAAGCTTCTGGCTGGAAGGTGCGGGTCGTTCGGAATTGCTGCGCGCCATGGGATTTGAGTCTGCCCCGGCCGTTGATTGGCGCAGCGCCTTGCGTCGACTCAAGCTGCCAATCTACCTGGGATCACTGCTTCTGGGTACGCTGGCGCTGGTGCTGTGGCTGCTCGCCCATTCCGATTGGCCGGCCATCGCTCGCGACGCAAGCTGGGGCGGCCGAGCCTGGTGGGGCGTGGTCGCATTCTTGATGATTTTCCCGGCCTCCGAGATCGTCGTGGCGGTGGTCAATCGCTTGATCAGTGAATCAGCCCGCCCCAAACACCTGCCTCGGCTGGCGCTGGTCAACGGCATACCGCCAGAACATCGCGTCATGGTGGTGATTCCGTCGATGCTGACCGATAACGCTGCGGTCAACCGACTGGCTGATCGATTGCTGTTGCATTATCTGGCGAATCCGGAACAGCAGGCGCAGTTTGCGCTGCTCACTGACTGGGCCGACGCCGATACCGCAACGCTCGATTCGGATGACGAATTGCTGAGCGCTGCACGTCTGAGGATCGATGAGTTCAATGTGCGTTATCCGGGGCCGACCAATCCGCGTTTCCTGATCTTGCATCGACCGCGCGAATTCAGCGATACCGAGCAGCGCTGGATCGGTTGGGAGCGCAAGCGCGGCAAGCTGGAATTGTTGATGAAAGTGTTGACCGACGGTTTACAACACGAATTCATTGATTTCGGCGAGGCTTCGAGGATTGCGCCGGACACGCGGTATGTCGTCACGCTCGATGCAGATACCCAGTTGCCGCCCGGGCGACTGCGCGAAATGGTGGCGGTTGCGGCGCATCCCTACAATCAACCGATCATCGATCGGCAGTCGCGCACTTTGGTGGGTGGCTACGCCATCTTTCAGCCGCGCCTGGTGACGCCGCTGCCGGCGCGCAATGAAGTTACCCTGTTTCACTGGCTGTTTGCCGGCCAGTGCGGCATTGATCCCTACAGTGCGGCCAGCTCCGAGGTTTATCAGGACTTGTTTGGTGAAGGCACGTTTACCGGCAAAGGCCTATTGAACGTGCAGGCGGTACATACCTTGTTGGCCGGCCGCTTGCCGGAAGGTCGCGTGTTGAGTCACGATCTGCTGGAAGGATCGCTGGCGCGCTGCGCGGCCATTTCGGATTTGGCCTTGATCGAGGAAGCGCCTTTTCATGCGGATGTCGCGGCGTCGCGGGTTCATCGCTGGACCCGCGGCGACTGGCAACTGCTGCCGTTTATGTTGAACAAGGCGCGTTTCCCGATCGCGGCTGTGAATCGCTGGAAGATGCTCGACAACTTGCGCCGCTCGCTGGTGGCACCGACCTCGCTGCTGCTCTTGGTCGGCACTTTGACGATTCCGGCAGTTTCACCCTGGGCCGCGGTTGGGCTGGTTCTGGCAGCGTTCACAGCCGGGCCGCTGATGGGTGCTCTGGCTGGTTTGCTGCCGGCTCGCCGCGATCTGGCCAAGTGGCATTTCTATCGCAATGCGGCGGCTGATTTGATACGCTCGGTGTGCGCCGGGTTTTGGCACCTGAGCCAGTTGCTGCAACATTCTCTGATGGCGATCGATGCGATTGGTCGGGCACTTTATCGTCTGTATCTGAGCCGTCGCCATCTTTTGCAGTGGACGACTTCGGAAGCGGCGCAGGCGTCGGCGAAGACTGGCTTGTTCGCCGTTCTGCGGCAGCACTGGGATCTACCGCTGATCGCGATGCTCTTGCTGGCGTTCTTGGTGGCGATCGGCACGCCGTTTCTGGCACTGTCGATCGCGATCTGCGTTCTTTGGGCGGCGTCACCGCTGTTCATCTGGTGGGTCAGTCGCGCGCGCTCCACACAAACGGTCGCGCCCTTGCCAGCCGCCGAGCGGGCCTACCTGCTCGGCATTGCGCGTGATTCATGGCGATTGTTCGAGCGCTGCGTCGGCCCTCAGGACAATCATCTGCCACCGGATAATTTGCAGACAATGCCGCGTGACATGGTGGCGCATCGAACCTCACCGACCAATATCGGTCTGTATCTGCTGAGCGCAGCCTGTGCCCGGCAGTTCGGATGGATTGGGACACAGGATCTGATCGCGCGGCTTCAGGCAACCTTGGCGACGCTGAAAAATCTGGAGCGGTATCGTGGCCATTTCCTGAACTGGTACGACACGCAGAGCGCGGCACCACTGACGCCGCAGTATGTTTCGACCGTGGACAGCGGCAATCTGTGTAGCCATTTGCTGGCCGTTTCGGCGGCCTGCCAAGCGCTGGCACTCGCGCCTTACGACAGCCGTGCCGCGCGCGTCGCGATTCAAGTCTCGATCCAACGCCTGTCGCCATTGCTCGCGTATTTGCCGGAACTGCTGTCGGCGTCACCTCATGAAGGCGCGCTGGCGCGTCTGCTCGCCCAGTCTGATCCGCTTAGTGAATGTCAAAAAAATACCGATGAATTTGAGTTTCTATTGCGCGAGGCCGCTGACGAATTGGCGAGCCTGGTGACTGACAAAACTTCGCTGGCCAGCACCGTGCGATCGACGCCGAGTGACGAACTGCTGTGGTGTCTGGCCGATCATCTGGCGACCTTGCGCTCGGCGGTTCGGGATTGTCCGGCGCGGCGAATCGACGAACCACCTGCGCTTGATGCGGGCGCGCTGCCGATCGGCAATAGCGCTCAGCAGTCTGGTGCCGCGTTGCAACTGCGCGCGCTGGCCCATGAATGCGAGGCACTGGCTTGGCAGGCAAACTTCAGCTTTCTGTTTCACCGCAAGCGCAATCTGTTTCATATCGGCTACCGGGTTGCCGAGCAACAACTCGATGCCAGCTTTTATGATTTGCTGGCGTCCGAAGCGCGGGTCACCAGCCTGCTGGCGATTGCCAAGGGCGATGTTCCGGTGCGCCATTGGTGGTCGATTGCGCGGCCTTTTTTTGCCGCCGGCAAACAAGCCGGTCTGCGCTCCTGGTCAGGCTCGATGTTTGAATACCTGATGCCAACTCTGGTGCTGAACGAACCGTTCGGCAGTGTTCTGCAAGTGGCTTGCCAGACGGCGGTTCGTGAACAGATGGCGTTTGCCGAAGGCCAAAGTGTTCCTTGGGGCATTTCGGAGTCGGCCTATGCCGACAGTGACCATACGCTTGCCTATCAATACGGCCCGCAGGGCGTACCGAGATTGGCGTTACGCCGTACACCGCCGGATGAATTGGTGATTGCGCCGTACGCGAGTGCATTGGCGGCACAAATTCTGCCACGCGCTGCGGCGGCCAATTTCAGGGCCCTCGAAGCCCTGTCGGCGCGTGCGCGCTACGGATTTATCGAAGCGCTCGACTTCACGCCGAGCCGGCAAACCGGCGCTCAGCAGTTCACCCCGGTCAGCACCTTCATGGCTCATCATCAGGGTATGAGCATTGTCGCGCTCGCCAACGTGCTGCTGGACGGGCTGGCACAGCGTTGGGGGATGGCCAATCCGCACCTGGAGGCGGTCAGTTCCCTGTTGCACGAGCGAGCACCGCGCGAAGTCTCGATGCTCGATGCCTTGCCGTCCGGGCCGGCGCTGTTGCCGACCGATCGGCGCGCCGCCGGTTTGTTGCGAGAAATCACGCCCGGTATGACGGCCGTCGAACCGACCCATTTGCTCTCGAACGGCCACTACCATGTGTCGCTGCGTGCCAATGGTGCTGGTCACAGCAGCCTGGGCCAGATTGCGATTACCCGACGCCGTGATGACGCGCTTCGCGACTCGTTTGGCAGCTTTCTGTATTTGCGTTGGGATCGAAAGCCCTGGGTTGTGTCCGTGACCCAACATCCGGCACCCGATCCGACCGCTCAGTACCAAAGCGTTTTTCATGCCGATCGCGTGTGTTTCGAGGCGACCTGGCCACAAGTGCAGGCGTACACCACGGTCTGGGTTAGCCCCGAGGACGACATTGAGTTCCGGCAAGTCGAGCTGCGCAATGGCAGCGAACATTCGATCGATATCGAGCTGATATCGGCGTTTGAGGTTACGTTGTCGGACCCGCAGGCCGATGAAGCGCATCCAGCCTTCACCAACATGTTTGTGCATGCTGAATGGTACGCCGCACAGCAGGCGCTGATCTTCGAGCGCAAACCGAGATTGGCCAATGAGCAAGTATTGCGGGTCGCGCATTTCCTGGCCGATAGTGA
>JANORY010001299.1:0-4072 GCA_031415535.1 Burkholderiales bacterium
TCGAGTCCGACGAGCCCTCGAAACTCACCAGACCAGCAGTCCATCGATGGACATCTCAAAGGCCTCGAATTTCGAGCGCTTTGTGTTCGATTTGGTCGGCCGAAATCCGGCCCGAGTCGCCGAGCTTTGGCAGGCCCTTGAGCGCGACGGCTGTTTTGATTTGCGGCGTGGGCCGAACGACACTGTCGGCGAATTTGCCGGCATTGCGCGTTTTGGATTTGTCTCGGGCCGCAGCACTCATGCCGATCGTTTGAATACGATCCGGGCGGTCTGGCGCGACCATCGACGAATGATTGACACCCACACTGCGGACGGCCTCTTTGTAGCGCGCACACATATGACGCCGCGGGTTCCGATGATCTGTCTTGAGACCGCGTTACCGGTCAAGTTTGCCGAGACGATATTCGAGGCGCTCGGCACCTATCCGCCGATACCTGCGGCGTTTGCGAGCCTGGAGTCGGCCGGACAACACTTTTTGTTGATGCCCGCTGATACCGGTCAGCTCAAGCAATTGATCGCTGCCCATTGCGCTCAAGCGTTGCCAGAGGGCGTTGTATCTCCAGCCTTACCGAGCCCATCGGCGGTAGCGTGAAACTGTTCGGTTTAGCCGGCTACTCCGGCTCGGGCAAGACCACGCTCATCGAGCAATTGATGCCGCGATTAATTGCGCGCGGCCTGCGCGTGTCGCTGATCAAACATGCCCACCATGCGTTTGATATCGACCAGCGCGGTAAGGATTCATACCGGCATCGTCAAGCCGGTGCCAGTGAAGTCATGATCGCGTCGGATCAGCGCTGGGTACTGATGCATGAATTGCGAAACGAACGTGAATTGTCACTGAGCGAGTTGGTCAGCCGTTTTTCACCCTGTGATCTGGTGTTGGTCGAAGGCTACAAGCGTGAGCCGATCGCAAAGCTTGAGGTACATCGGCGCGCCAACGGCAAGCCCTTACTGTATCCGGACGATCCGAACATCCTGGCGATCGCCAGCGATGAACGGCTGGACAGCGCATTGCCTTGGTACGATCTGAATCAGATCGCGCCGATTGCTGATTTTGTGTTTGAGTTTGCGACCCGTCATCCGACTGAAATTGGCAGAAACCCATGACCAACAGACGCCTATGAAACCCGGATTGCTTTCGTTCGATGAAGCCCTGACGCAGATACTGGCGCAAGCACAACCGCCTTTACCGATTGAGGAGCTGGATACCTTCGAGGTATTCGACCGTGTGCTGGCGCACGATCTGCGCGCGGCACTGAATGTCCCGCCGATGGACAATACGCAGATGGATGGCTACGCAGTTCGCCGAGCCGACCTGCGGGCCGGCGTGGCGTTACCGGTTTCGCAGAGGCTGCCGGCCGGCCAGGTCGGTGGTGCGCTTGAGTCCGGTACTACCGCGCGAGTGTTTACCGGGGCAATGATTCCCGCCGGTGCCGACGCCGTGGTGATGCAGGAGATGACCGAGTTGCGCGGCGCTGCGGTGCTGTTCAAACATCAACCCGAGGACGGCGAGTGGATCCGGCGCATCGGTGAAGATATCCGAGCTGGCAGTGTTATCTTGCCAGCAGGTACCCGATTAAGCCCACAAGCGGTGGGTTTGGCTGCCTCGGTCGGACTGGCAACGGTTCCAGTTCACGCCCGAGTCAGAGTAGCCTGCTTTTCAACCGGCGACGAGTTGGCGATGCCCGGTGAACCCTTGAAACCCGGCGCGATTTACAACAGTAATCGCTTCGTGCTGCTGTCCTTGTTGCGCAAGCTGGGTTGCATCGTCAGTGATCTCGGTATCGTGCCAGACTCGTTGGCGGCTACCCGGGCTGCGTTGCGTCAGGCAGCCGCCTCGAATGACCTGATCATTACCTGTGGTGGCATGTCGGTCGGCGAAGAAGATCATGTCAAGCCTGCCGTGCAGGCCGAGGGTAGTCTGTCGCTCTGGAGTATTGCCATGAAGCCTGGTAAACCACTGGCTTATGGCAGCGTGCGGCGCGACCTTGCCGCAGATCGCTTAAGCAGTTCAATCGCAGCGCTTGGCCCGGTCGGCAGTTCGGCACATTTTATCGGACTCCCCGGTAATCCGGTGTCGGCCTTTGTGACCTTCCTGATGTTTGCGCGGCCGTTTATTTTGCGTTTGCAGGGCATGACCGATGTCACGCCGGCACGACTGAGTTTACGGGCCGATTTTGCATGGCCCCGCCCGGACCGGCGGCGCGAGTTTCTGAGGGCTAGAATCAATGACCAAGGCGGACTGGATTTGTATCCGAACCAGGGTTCTGCCGTGTTGACCTCTACGGTATGGGCCGATGGCCTGATCGATAATCCGGCCGGCCAGGCCATTGAACCCGGCGATCAGGTTCAATTTATTGCGATGTCCGGATTGCTGAACTGATGTTCGCCGTTTGATTCCTGAATCCATGCATATTACCGTTTTGTACTTTGCCAGTCTTCGAGAACAACTTGCACGCTCGCGCGAGCCACTGGACTTGCCGGCGGAGGTGCAAACGGTAGCTGCGCTACGCAGTTGGATGCTGACGCGCGGTGAGCCGTTTGCAAGCGCGCTGGCGCTCGGCAAGTCAGTGCGGGTCGCCGTGAATCAGCAGATAACGCCGGGCGATCAGGCGATTGCCAGCGGTGATGAAGTGGCGTTTTTCCCACCGGTCACCGGCGGTTAATCAGGCTCATAGACATGGCGATTCGCGTTCAAATCGAAGACTTCGATATTGGTATCGAGATTGCCCGGCTGCGCGCCGATCGACCCGGGGTCGGTGCGATCGCCAGTTTTATCGGCACCGTGCGCGACACCAATGACGGCGCGGGCGTCACGACGCTGACCCTGGAGCATTATCCGGGCATGACCGAGCGCGCGCTGGAAGCGATTTGTGCGCAGGCCGCCAGCCGCTGGCGGCTTGATGACTGCCTGGTGATTCATCGTTATGGCGAGTTGCGGCCGATGGATCAAATTGTGCTCGTCGTGACCACCTCTGCGCATCGCGGCGACGCGTTCGCCGCCTGTGAGTTTGTCATGGACTATCTGAAAACCCAGGCACCATTCTGGAAAAAGGAGCAAACGCCGACGGGCGCGCGTTGGGTCGATGCGCGCGAGGCCGACGACGCGGCGGCTGCGCGCTGGCAGAACGTATCTGCCAAACTCGGCGATTCCGACAAGACCGACAATACTGACAATACCAACAAATTGGCGTAAATATGACAGTCCTGGCCAGCATCACACCGATGGGGCTACTGGCGGTTGCTGTAGGTGCGGTGTTGGGTGCCTGGTTACGCTGGTTTGTGTCCCTCGCATTGAACGCCCTCTATCCGACGCTGCCTTTGGGCACCTTGGTCGCCAACATCGGCGGCGGATTCCTGATCGGGCTGGCGCTCGCTTGGGGTGCCAGCCATCCGGGCTTCGACGCCAATCTGCGGCTATTGATCATCACTGGGTTTCTTGGCGCGCTGACGACTTTTTCGAGTTTCTCTGCTGAGTCGCTGCTGCTCTTGTCGCACGGCCAATTCGGGTCGGCGCTGATCCATTCAGCAATGCATCTGCTGGGCTCGTTGGCAGCGGCCGCTGTCGGCTACCGGCTGCTGTCGGCGTGAAATCGCCGTCTAAATGCATCGTCTAAATTCATCATCCAAACCCAAGCTCAGATTTCATGACTGAAATTCCTAGTTGGTGGTGGATAGGTTTTACGCTGCTGGCCGCCGGCGCGCAGGTCCTGCGCAATGTCATGCAAAAAAGCCTTACCCAGACCTTGGGAACGATCGGTGCGACCCACGTCCGATTTCTGTTCGGGCTGCCGTTCGGCCTGTTGTTTCTCCTGCTAGTTATGCTGGTTTCTGGCCGCTCGCTGCCGGCGATTCCAATCACTTTCTGGGCTTGGGTGGTGTTGGGCGGCGTGGCACAGATCGCGGCGACGGCATTGATGCTGTCAGCCATGCAATCGCGCTCATTTGTGGTGGCAACTGCCTATGCGAAGACCGAGCCGGTGCAATTGGCGCTGTTTGCACTGATCTTCCTGGGCGATAAGCTGTCGTTTGCAACCTTACTGGCCATCTTGATTGCCACCGTGGGTGTGCT
>JANORY010001300.1:0-2049 GCA_031415535.1 Burkholderiales bacterium
GATCAAACCGCTGTTCACGCAGGTGCTGATGACCTGTGACCGGATGGGGCTGATCGGCAAGGAGTTGTTTGCCATTGATGGGGTGAAGCTGCCGAGTAATGCGAGCAAGGAGCGCAGTGGTACGCACGCCGAGTTGGTGCACCGGGCCGAGCGCTTGGAGAAGGCGGCGGCGAAGATTATTTCGACACATTGTTTGGGCGACGAGGGCAAGGGTGAGCAGGATCTGGATGAGCGGCGGCGTGCTCAGCTCGAGCGGATCCACCGAGAGGCGCGGGTGACGCGCGAGTTTGTGGCCAAGAGCGAGCCGCGGCGCAACGCCAAGGGCCAGGAGCTTAAGAGCAATGTGACCGATCCCGAGAGCGCGAAGATGGCCACCAGCAAAGGGGTGATCCAAGGGTATGCGGCGCAGGCGGCGGTCGATAGCGCGAATCAAGTAATTGTGGCGACCGATGTGCTGGGCAGTGGCAGCGAGCAGGCGGCGCTGTTGCCGATGGTTGAGCAGTCAAAGGCATTCGCTACGAGCCAAACGCTGATCGCGGCCGATGCGGGGTATCACAGTAACGCGAATTTAGAGGCACTGCAGGCACAGCACACACCGGCACTGATCGCCGGCAATGGCATGAGAAAGCGCGATGAGCGTTTGGCGGGTCAGGCCAAACACAAAGGCAAGGTCGATCCGCTGCACAATAAAGTGGCCAAAGACGGCAAGCCCAAGCGGTTTGGGCCGAGCGATTTCGAACCCGACTTTCAAGCGAATCGCTGCGAATGTCCGGCCGGCGAGTTGATGTATAGCAACGGCGCGAATGCGACAGCGAATGGCTTGAAGTATCACAAGTTTACCGGGGCCAAACGAAGCTGCGTGCCGTGCAAACTACGCGATCAATGTTTGAGAACTCCGCAGCGCACCGAGGTGAGACAGGTGGCGATTTTTTACAAGAACCAGCCGAGCGCGCACGAGGCGACGCAGTTGATGAAGCAGGCGATCGACAGCGAGCGGGGTCGAGGGCTGTATGGGCAGCGGATGGGTACAGTGGAGCCGGTGTTTGGGAACATACGGCATAACAAGCGGCTGAACCGATTTACAGTGCGAGGCCAGTGCAAAGTGCGCACGCAATGGAGTCTGTACTGCCTGGTGCACAACATTGAGAAGATTGCGAATGCTTAGGATCACCGAGACCTGAATGCGCGTCGATTTCGGCAAACTAATCGACAGAGGCGCGGCAAACTTGAAATCGACGGCCGAGTCGAGCACACTGAACGAATGAATAGAAAAATCCGAGACGTATCAGATGAACGGGCCAGTGGGCTTTTCATTTGGCTTTTTGCACAACCTCGTTAGGTTTCTCATGCACATTCGAGACGCACAAGAAAGCGAGGCCGCCGTTCTGTCTTCGATTGCTTTCGAATCCAAGGCGCACTGGGGGTACTCGCAGGCCCAACTTGCTGAGTGGCAAGAAGAACTGACTATTTCGCCGAGTACGATCACTTCGTACCCAACATGCGTTGCCGAGCACGAAGGAAAGATTGTCGGGTTTTTCGTTCTGGAACGGATTAAACCGCATTGGGCGCTCGATCACTTGTGGGTGTCACCCCAGGCAATGGGTCTTGGCATCGGTCGAGCATTGTTATTGCGCGCTGCGAGCGTCGCAGCGAAGGCCGGCGCGACAGCGATCGTTATCGACGCCGATCCAAATGCAGAGCAGTTCTACGTTTCGTGTGGAGCGGAGCGGGTAGGCTCAGTTCCCGCGCCCATTGAAGGTTCACCGAGCCGTGAGAGGCCGCAGTTACTGCTGGCCACCAAGCAACCTAACCTGGCATTGAACACGGACAATTTTCACAGGCCGGCGCGTCAGAGCTGCGAAGTCTCGCAGAGGCGCCGGCCTGTGAAACTCGCCGGTTAATTTGGACGTTGAGGCTGTGAAAAAACTCTGCATCTTTCCTCGCATATGACGGTAGCGAAGCGATAATAGGGGCATTGAATTCGAAGCCGCTGTGAGGTCGCCGATGCCCCGCTACAAAGCCGTAGATCGCAGCCCGAAGTTCATCCCG
>JANORY010001301.1:0-3094 GCA_031415535.1 Burkholderiales bacterium
TGCCCGGGTTGGCCTTGGCCGTCGCGATCAGATCGGCGAGCGAGCGGATCCGCGATTGCGCCGGCACAACTACTACCAGCGGCAAGGTCGCTGCCAGCGTAATCGATGCAAAATCCTTGACCGTATCGTACGGCAGCTTGGGCATCAAGGTCGCGTTGATCGCGTGCGCCGATAACATCATGACAATGGTGTGGCCGTCCGGCGCCGACTTAGCGACGATATCGGCACCGATGGTGGTACCACCACCGGCCTTGAAGTCGAGGAACACCGACTGCCCGAAGGTCTTACTCATCTCGACGACGATCGGTCTGGCCAGAATCTCGGAGCTGCCGCCGGGCGGATAAGGCATCACGAAGCGCAGGGTTTTGGAGGGGTAGGCTTGCGCACGGGCAGCCGTCGTCCATGCAGAGGCAGCGGCTACAACGCCCGCTGCAGCTATTAATTTGCGTCTTGAATTCATATTGATTTCCCGAAATAAAGTTTGGCTGACACAGCATCGATGGTAGCTGCGGATCTGGACTTCACGATTTTTCAGCCGCCGCCCGTGCCTTGGCCACCTGCCACTCGCTGCCCGCTCGCGGCAGTTTTGCCTCGGCCTGAAGCTGGCGCTCCAGTTCCTCGCGGCCGGCGCGCGCCGCCTTGGCGAATTCCTTGACGGGCGTTTGACCGCGCAAGTGGGCCATTCGCTCCAGCAACTCGCTATTGGTACGACGAAAGGTATCGGCCAATTCTCTGGCCTCGTAGCGACCATGGCCAAGATGCTCGAGGGCGCTTCGGCCAATCAGCAACGAGCTTTCAAACAGTTCGCGTTGTACCGAGTGCGCGCCCAGTTTTTTCAGGTCGTAGATATGCTGAACATCCTTGGCCCGCGCCAGAATGTGCAAATTCGGAAAGTGTTTCTTGGCAACCGAGACGATCGCATTGATGGTTTCCTTGTCATCGACCGCCACCACCAGAATCGCCGCTTTGTGCGCACCGGCGACCTCGAGCAGATCGAGCCGGGAGGCATCACCATAGAAAATTTTGAATCCAAACTGACGCATGCTCTCGATATGTTCGGAGTCATGGTCCAGTACCGTCGAGGCAATGCCATTGGATAACAGTAGGCGCCCGACAATCTGACCGAAGCGCCCAAAGCCCGCAATGATGACGCCGTTATGATCCATTTGGGTGTCAGCCGCCCGTTTCTCGAGATGACTGAAAAACTTCACTTGCGCCCAATCCTGGGCCTTCATCAACAGCGGTGAAACGCCGATGGAAAGCGCGATGATCAGATTCAGCCAGGCAGCCTGCGTGTCCGTAATCATCTTGCCCTGCATGGCCAGCGTCGCAACCACAAACGCAAATTCGCTGCCCTGGCCAAGGATCGTCATGAAGCTTAAGCGTTCACCGCGTCGCAGTTTAAATATCAGCGTCAGGCCGTACAAAACCAGAAATTTCAGTGTCAGATAAACCGCCAGCAAGGCCAGTATCAAAACCCAATTGGCCAACAACAGTTTTAGATCAATGCTGGCGCCGATCGTGATGAAAAAGAGTCCCAGAAACAAACCCTTGAACGGCTCGAGATCGGCCTCCAGTTCGTGGCGGTATTCGCTGCTGGCCAGCATGACGCCGGCAATGAACGCGCCCAGCCCGGCCGAGACACCGACCAAGGTCATGCCTTCCATGACCCCGATCACCAACAGAAGTGCGGCGCCGACGAACAATTCGCGCGAGCCATTTTTAGCAATCCAACTGAGTAAATAACCGATCAGATAGCGACCGGCGACGATCACCGCAGCGACTGCGGCGAGCGCGTACAGGGGCTTGAATGCGGTCGCGCCTTCACTCGGGTAGAGCACACTGATGCCGATCAGGATCGGGATGGCAGCCATATCCTGAAACAGCAAAATTCCGAACGACGACTGCCCGACCGTGCCGCCCATCAGGTTTCGGTCGTTCATCAATTGCACCGCCACAGCCGTACTTGATAACGCCAGGGTCAGGCCGATGATAAAGGATGCCGTGGGTGCGAGGCCGAGGAGATAGACACCGACGGCCAGACTGAGTCCGCAGGCCAGCATTTGCAACGCGCCAAAACCGAACACGCGGATTCGCATCCCCCATAACCGCTTGATATCCAGTTCGAGACCGATGGCGAATAACATCAGAACAATGCCGAGTTCGGCCAGCAGCGAAATGTTGCTGCTGTTCTGAGCAAAGCCCAGCCCGAACGGACCTATGGCCAGGCCTGCCAGCAAATAGCCGAGTACAACACCCAGGCCAAATCGCTTGGCGAGCGGAACAACAACCACCATGGCGGCCAGATAGATCAGCAACAAAAACAGAATGTTGGATTCAGCGGGCATCCCGAACTCCTGCTTTGGAAAGATGTGTTTTGACTGGCTCGAATGCGTTGACGACCGGGCTGGCGTTGACGTCTTCGTCGTCATTGACGGCGTGGTGCTCGTTGGCGGTCGGATGCTCGTTCAAATACTGTATCTCGCTGACCAGTCGATCGCGATAGGCCTCGGCGGCTTGCAGCAATTCGGACTCATCCAGCTTGCGAGCGCCATACACAATCTGCGGAGTTAACCATTGCATGCCGCAAAACAGGGCGGTTTGCTGAATGGGGGTGGCAATCTGGCTGATCGGGAAGTGGTTGTATCCGTGCTCGGTATAGGCCGCTTCATCGCCACCGGCAGTGGTCGCCCAGAGCAGGCGTTTGCCCTTCAGTACTTCAGCCGGCTTGCCTGTTTCATCATGACCGTAGGCCCAACCGTAGGCCAGAACCTTTTCAAACCACAAGGAAAGCAAGGCCGGTGTGTGATACCACTGCAAGGGGTGTTGCAAGACAATCGTGTGTGACTTTCGCAACTGCGCCTGCTCGGCCTTGGCGTTGATATGAAAATCCGGATACAACTCATACAGATTGCGAATATGCAGACCAGGCAGGCCATGTACGGCATTTAAAAGTGCCTTGCCGGCCTGGGATCGCTTGGGGTAAGGGTGAGCGTAGATGAGCGTGATCATTGGGTCGTCTGGCGCGGGGTCGGATTTGCACCGCTCTATTGAATCACGACATCGCCGTCACGACGCACCGGCGTCGATCGAG
>JANORY010001302.1:0-2168 GCA_031415535.1 Burkholderiales bacterium
CAGCACCAGCCCGGTGGTACACAGCGTTTCCGCGGCGACCCGTGAGTATTTGTCCTGGGTCAGGATTGCGTCCAGGATCGCGTCCGAAATCTGGTCGGCGACTTTATCGGGATGACCCTCGGAAACCGATTCCGAGGTGAAAAAATATTCGTTCGACAAAAAACTTCTCCTTGAATTGCAGGCAATGATGGCGGACAAAACACGCCGAATCCAGTTGCCCGGTGTCGGCATGCATTCGCCCAGTCTGGCGTTGCCGACTCATGAAGAAGTGGCTTCGCTTTAGCGGAATTTGATGATTCGCCCCGCAAGTTGTTCGATTAAACCGGCGACGGCTTGATTGTATTCGAACATTGACCATGCGTTGCGCAACTACAACACAGCGTCAAAAACTCCGTCATAGCCCGAAATCCGACCCGGATTCGGCGCCGGTCTTCCTGTCCAATGTAGCCTTGTCGACTTTCTTGACTGGCCGATTGTTCTGCGCAGACTTTGATCGGCGCAGACTTTGATCGGGATAACACGTTCTGGATAGGTATTGGGCTGGCAGATCGCCAGCGTGTATTCATTAAATGCTCGTTCTGTTTAGATTGATCAGCAGACTGCCCTTGGGCGCTGTGCAGGCAATGGCTGGGCTGCTGGGTTGGCTGGGCTATTGGTGCTCGCCTGCGTTGCGCCGACGCATCCGCAAAAACCTCGAGCGTGCCGAGACGGCGCACTCGAATGATCACCCCAACAGCATCCGCGCTTCGCGGTCGTTGGCGCAGGCGTCAGCCGTGCAGGCGGCGAAGATGATTGGCGAGTCACCGTGGCTCTGGTTCCGGCCGCTGGCGCAGGTCGCCGCCAAGGTGCACTGTGTCAACGTGCAGGTGCTCGATGAAGCCGAGGCGCTCGGCAAGGGCGTGTTGTTCATTACGCCGCATATTGGCAGCTTCGATGCTGCCGCGCGCTGGTACGCCCATCGGCGCGGCGTTACCGTACTGTTCAAGCCTCCCAAACAAACAATACTGCAGCCGGCAATGAAAGCGGCCCGCAGCGGTGAACGCATGCAGGCGGCACCGACTAACGTGGCCGGCTTGCGGATGTGTCTGCGGGCCCTGCGTTCTGGCCGAGGCGTGGCGATCTTGCCCGATCAAGTACCGACCGAGGGTGATGGTCGCTGGGTCGCATTTTTTGGCGAACCAGCCTACACAATGACCTTGCCGCAGCGCCTGGTTGAAATGTCGGGCGCGGCAGTTGTGCTGGTTTTATGTGAACGTCTCGCCAATGGTCAAGGCTGGCGTTTGCAGGTCGAACGGATGCTCGAGCCGCCAACGCCCGAGGCCACCAATCAGACTATGGAGCGAATGATCGCGCGACTGCCGTCGCAGTACCTGTGGAGCTACAACCGCTACAAGCGGCCAGCCGAGGTGAGCGCACCTTGACTGAACTGCTGATTCGATTTGGCGTTGCCTTGTTAAGCTGGATCGCCCGCGCGCCGTATCCGATGGTCAAGGCGCTCGGCGAATCCAGTGGCTCGCTGGCCTGGTGGCTGGCTGGGCGAAGGCGCAACATAGCCTTGACCAATTTGCGGCTGTGTCTGCCCGCGCTGTCTGAATCCTCGCGCCGCCGGATTGCCGAGCAACATTTCCGGTATTTCATGCGCAGTTTTTTCGAGCGATTCATTTTCTGGTTCGGTTCTGAACACCGAATCCGTTCGCTGGTCAGCTTCGAGGGCCTGGAACTGTTCGAGGCATTACGCGGTCAGCCGGTCATTTTGCTGGCCCCGCATTTTTGCGGTATCGATGCTGGCGGGATTCGTTTTCAGCTTGAGTCGCCATTCGCTTCGATGTACGCCAATCAAAAGAGCAAGGTACTGACCGAAGTTATGACCAAGGGCCGTACCCGTTTCCCTGGCGCTCGGATGTTTCTCCGTAACGACGGCTTGCGCGGCGCGGTGCGGGCGATGCGCGAAGGCGTGCCATTCTATTTTTTGCCTGACATGGATCTGGGTCCGCGCGATGCAGTCTTTGTAGACTTTTTTGGCGTGACTGCGGCAACCGTCACCTCGGTCGAGCGACTGGCACGCTTGACCAATGCCCGCGTGTTGCCGCTGGTCACGACCATGACCAGCACCGGTTATGTCGCCAAATTTTTTCCGCCCTGGCAGCCGAGTCCAAATGCTTCGCTCG
>JANORY010001303.1:0-5025 GCA_031415535.1 Burkholderiales bacterium
GATGCCTGCCTGTCCCTGTTGCGGGTCGCCGAGCTGGCCGCCGAGGTCGGTTTTCCGCCCGGTGCACTGAACATTGTCACCGGTTATGGCTGGGAGGCCGGTCAGGCGCTGGCCGATCATATCGGCATTGACCATATTTCATTTACCGGCTCGCCGGAAACCGGCCGCAAGGTCGCGCAATCGGCAGCGGCGCATTACTGTCCGGTGACGCTCGAGCTGGGCGGCAAGTCGCCGCAACTGGTGTTCGCCGATGCTGACCTCGAGGTCGCAGTGCCGGTTCTGGTCAATGCGATCATTCAAAACGCCGGTCAGACCTGTTCTGCGGGAAGCCGCGTCCTGGTTGAGCAGTCCATCAAGGAACGCTTGGTGGCGCAATTGGCCGAGGTGTTTAGCGGCTTGCGGGCTGGCCCGGCGGCGATGGATCTGGAGCTGGGGCCACTGGTCTCGCGCAAACAATTGCAGCGCGTCTGGGACTTTTTATCCGATGCCCAGTCCGATGGCTTGAGCTTTGCGGCGCAGGGCCAGATTGTTGATGACGCACCCAGTGAGGGTTTCTACCAAGCACCGGTTCTGCTCGATAACGTACCGGCCAATCACAAACTGTCCTGCCAGGAGATCTTCGGGCCGGTCTTGGTTGTGACCTCATTTGCCAACGAGAGCGAAGCACTGAGCATGGCAAACGACAGCGATTACGGCTTGATCGCCGGCGTCTGGACGGCCGATGGTGCCCGGCAAATGCGCTTGGCGCGCAAATTGCGCGCCGGTCAGGTGTTCGTCAATAACTACGGGGCTGGCGGCGGCGTTGAACTACCGTTTGGGGGTGTCAAGCAAAGTGGCTATGGCCGCGAGAAAGGCTTCGAGGCGCTGTACGGATTCACCCAGCTCAAGACGATCGCGCTGAAACACGACTGACAGAACGGAGCACGAATGAACTATTTTCGAAGTGCCAGATCGGCAGCGGCCCGGAACTGTTCGGCTGACTCGTCGGCGCGTCCGATTTGCTCATAAAGCAGCGCCAGGCTGTAGTGTGCCTGGGCCGCCTCCGGCCCCTTGCCGGCGAGCTTGTAGAACTCCTCGGCCTTGCCCCACAGGGATTCCTCCGCGCACAAATCAGCCAGCGTCAACATAAGCGAACTATCGTCGCCAAAACGGCTTCGCCAGCGCTCGGCACGCAACAGGCGCTCGCGCGCCGGAATACCTTTAAGCGCGCGAAACTGCTGCACCAGATTCGGCGAAATGCCGGACTTCAAACCCTGTTCGATCAGTTGCCAGGCGAACTCATGATCGTCCGCGTCGCTGATCGCCGTGACCGCCGCTTCCAACACCTCCGGCAACATCTTCTCACTGGCGCTCAAAGCAGCCCAGTCACGCTTGAGCGCCGGCAAATCACCCTTATGGCGCTTGAACAGACCTCGGGCAGCGCGCAATTGCACGCCCTGCACGGCGGCCAGCGGCAGGGCGTCGCGCTTGGCGAGTTGACGCACCACTTGCAACACCGACTCCCATTCCTCATTCTGCTCGTGTGCCCGCATCGCCAAACGCAAGGTGTGGATATGCCGCGCGCCGCGGCCATGTAGCGAACGCACTAGCGATAGCGCCTGACTGCCATTTTGTTCCTCGACCGCCAGCTCGGCTGCCGTGACCAGATAGGCCTGATGCGTGTTCGATTCATCCTGGGCGCTGGCCAGCCATTTGTCGCGACGCTCGAATTCGCGCATTTTGTGCGCCGCGCGGGCGGCAATCAATGCCGCCGGGCCGGCCAGGCCGACGTCACCGCTGACCTGCTGAGCCAATCGTTCGGCGCGCCCAAAGCGCCCTTCAAAGAACGCCAGAAGGCTGTCGCGCATCGCATTCATCGAACGACGCTTCTGGCGCTGCGACTGATAGTTACGAACTCGCGACGGTAAATCGAGCGCTTTGGATAATGCCAGCAGCACCAGATGGGCAATCGCGAATAACAACAACAGGATCAACACAGACATGTTGACCGACAGATCGAGTCGATACGGCGGCCAGAACACGGCGACATTGCCATGGTTAAAACGCATCAGCATCGCCAGACCGACGGCCGCCGAGAAAATAAGCAGGATCCAAACAATCCAGCGCATGGCTCTAGCGCCCGCCTTCTTGCTTGGAACACCACATTAGCTTGGAACACCACACTAGGGACGCCCCTCTGGAGTCGAGCGTTGACTGCGCACGGCGGTCAGACTTTCCGCCAGAGACGGCAGCTCGAGCGTGACCTTGCTGGCTTGCAGTTGTTTAAGTGTATTGCCAGCGGTCACCACCGAACGGGCCTGTTTGTCATAGTAGGAACCGAGCCACTTGATGGCCCGCTCCAAGTCACTCTTGAAGACCGCTTCGTTACGCGAGAGCAACGCAAAACGCGCACTAAGAAGCGTCAAACGCAAATTCTCACGAACAAAATACTGTTGCGAAGGTGCCAACAGCAAGACATCGGGCGTGTCAATTCGAGTCACCCGCAACAATGCCATCAGTTCTTGTTTGAGCGAGTTCCAGCCGCGCAATCCGGATTCGGTAATGCGACCGATCGCCGAATGAGTATCGGCCGATTGGGTATCGGCGATTGCCCCTGGCGCAGTTTCACTAGCGCCCGAAAGCAGCGGCAATTGGTCAATGCTGCTGGCGACGGCATCGAGTCGCGCGGCCATCGATGCAATGTCGGTCGGTGGCAAAGCTTTGAGCCGCTCGATGTCACGCGCCAACAAACGACGCAGCACACTGACCGCGCTCTGATCGACCCGCTTCAGCACAGTGTCGGCGTCTTGCAGCGCCATCAGGGCACCCGGTACATTCGAGCCAACCAGCAACTGCTGAGTTGCAATCGAGATCGAGTTTTCGGCATCGCCGAGCACCGAGTCGAGACTGTTCTGTGCAATGTTGCGATACATCCGCTCCAACTGTGCCTGTTGGCCAACGACGTCGGCCACCTTGCTGTCCAGTAGGGCCGACCGGCCGGCTGATTCACGGCTCTGATCTTGCGTCAGCTTCAGTTGGCTTTCGAGTTGGTTGACGCGTAATTCGGCTTCTTGCATACGGCGCGCCGACTCCTTGATGACACGTTCGCTGCGCTGCCAGGCAAGAATGGTCAGAAAGCACGCGAAGGCGGCCAGCAACAAGCCGGCCAATGCGATCCAGCGAACCCACTTGCTCGTTTTCGCGTTCGTTGCGCTCGATTCAACAGCGCTCGGCTCGGTGGCGTTGTTGGTTGCGCTGCTGCGCGCGCTGCTGTGCGTGCCGATGCCCGACTCGGATCGATGTAATTCGTCTGGCAAGGAGACCTGCGCCAGATCGCGCTCGTTTGTGCTCATTGCAGCGATTCTAGCGCGTCAAGCAGGCCGCGTTCGCCGGGCAAAATAGTCAAGACCCGCCTCCATCCGGCCGCTTGCAGGGCAAGTGCTACGTTTTGGTGATTGGCAAGCCAGCAGCATTGCTCCAGGGCGACTTGCCATTCCGGCGGCAAGGACTGGCGAATCCAGGTATCGCATGCCTGCGCGATCGCAACGCTGCTCGCCAGCATCACCGGGGCACCGCTCGCTCCGGTTCGCGGCAACGGGGTCGCGCTAGAAGCGCCTGAACGTATCTCGTTGGCAGTGCGGTCACGGTGATCGCCCAGCCAGGCGATCAATTGCAGGGCTTCGTCTGAACTGGGTGTGATCGATTCGACCTGGTAGGCAGCGATGACCTCGGTGCGCGCGCCGCGCGCCAGCAGTTGATCGGCCCACGGCGCACGACGTTGGCTGCCGGCCAGTATGATCACTCGTTGTCCGGCAATCGCTGCAAACTCGGGCTCGCACATCAGTGATAACGCGTCATAACGCATCGAACGCGGAATTAGCGGATCGAACACCTTACTCACAAACTGCGTCGGCTCAATGACCTCGCGCCAGCGTTCCAGACTGCCCGGGCCAATCAAGGCCACTCGGGCAGTAACCAGACAAGGCTCGATCTCAAAATACGCGGCCAAGGCGTCAACGGCGCTGGGGCTTACCGGAATGATCCAGTCGGCGTTGACCAGTCGGCACAACTGACGACGAATCTGAGCTTCGCCGACTCGATTGATGATTTTTTGAAATCCCAGCGTTGCGACTTCATGGCCGGCGGCATTCAGCGTGGCCGCCAACCCGGCGACCCGCGGCCAAGGTTGGGTCAACACCACCCGCAATCCGCCGGGCGGTCTTTCTTTAAGGGCCAAGCTCGGCAAGCAGTTCGATTGCCCCGGTGTCAATCAGTTGCTGTGCCACCCGCGCGCCCAACTCGCGGGCACTGCCGCCATCATGTACGGTAGCTTCGGCATGTGCTTTTAACACGGTCTTGCCGTCGATGCTGGCCGCCATTGCGCGCAGGCTCATCACGACGGCGGCCGTGGTGCCTCCAGACGTGTCTTGCCGCGCTGAATCATTGCCGGTCAGCACGCTGCAATAAGCCGCCAAAGGCGCGCGACAACTGCCCCCCAGCAAGCGCGAAACCATTCGCTCGGCCTCACAGGCCCAAGCGGATGGCGGGTGTTCGAGCACTTGAATCCAGCGTCGAACGTCGTGGCGAGCGGCTAGCGATTCAATCGCCAGCGCACCCTGCCCGGCCGCTGGCAAGCTCAGCTCAGGCGGCAAAATTTGCCGGATCCGATCGACCATACCGAGGCGCTTGAGTCCGGCCGCCGCCAGCACGATCGCATCATATTCACCGCGATCGAGCTTGGCCAAACGGGTGTTGACATTGCCGCGCAAGGGCAGCAACTTCAATGCCGGGAAATTCGCCTGAAGCTGCGCGCCGCGCCGCAGACTCGAAGTGCCGATCCGCGAACCCGCTGGCAAGGATTCGAGGCGCTCGAAGGTGTTCGACACAAACGCATCGCGCGGGTCTTCGCGTTTCAGAATGGCCGACAAAACAAAGCCGTCGGGCAGATTCATCGGCACATCTTTAAGCGAATGAACCGCCAGATCAGCACTGTCGTCGAGCAAAGCGGTTTCAAGTTCTTTGGTGAACAAACCCTTGCCGCCGATT
>JANORY010001304.1:0-2101 GCA_031415535.1 Burkholderiales bacterium
GTGTAGCCATCGGGCGCAGCACGCGCCACCTCGGACATTGCGACATTGCCGGCACCGCCGGGTTTGTTCTCAACCACCACCTGCTGGCCCATCGACTTGGACATTTCAGCGGCCACAGAACGCGCCACGATCTCGCTCGACCCGCCCGGCGCAAACGGCACAACCAATCGAATCGGTTTGCTGGGAAAGGGATCGGCCGCGCCAACCGGCGCCGCACTCGAAGCGAATAAAAGGCTCGACAGAACACACGCCACCAGTCGCCGACGCCGCCCGCCGACCCGCGCGAGCATCACTTTTGCCCAAACAACTGCGGTGATCATCATTGACGCTTGCTCCTGAATTTTTATTGACTTGGTGTCATGGACGGCAATGCCTGATTCTACAGGCTGGCCTAACTCAAGAAATTCGTCCAACAACCGATATCTAGACAAGTTCCACTGGACAGAGCCTTGCTCTGAGATGCCTCATGTCGACGAGCGGCACGTTACGGATTGCGTTGATGATCGCGGCGCTCTTTGCGCAGCCATCGATCAGTCAAGTCAAGAAGCCAGCGCCGATCGAAATTCTGGTGCCCGCTTATTTTTACCCGCACGGCAAGGGTTTGGTCCATTGGAATGAACTGATCAAGTCGGCGCAGCGCGCGCCGATTGTGGTGATTCTAAATCCGGCCAACGGACCTGGTCACGCCGTGGATCACAACTACCTGAAGGTCGTCAGTCGGGCGCGGGCAGCCGGTGCCAGAGTCGTGGGTTACCTGGCAACCGATTACGCCAAGCGTCCCAAAGATTCGGTGCTGCACGATGTGCTGCTGTACCGTGATCTGTATCGGGTCGACGGCTACTTCGTCGATGAAATGGCACTCGCCGATAGCGATAAGACCGATCGCTACTACCGCAGCGTTTACAGCTTTATCAAACTGCTCGACGAACGCCAGTTGGTCATCGGCAATCCGGGGACCCGCTCAGGCCAGGGCGAGCTTGGCAGATCATTAGAGCGGTCTGAGCAACAGCGGGCAGATGCTTTGATTACCCTGGAGAACAGCGGCAACATCGCTTACGCCAGCTTGCAGAGCACCTCGAGCGGTCCCTTGGACGCAAGCTTGCGCAGTGGCCTGTTGGCTTACGAAGTGGCGGGGGGAGAACCTTTGAAGCATTTGTTCAGCGCGGCAACCCGTCTGCAAATGAACCTGATCTACTTGACCGACCTTCGCCAGAAACCAAACCCGTGGGACTCATTACCGAGTTATTGGAGCGAACTAGTCGAGCTGGTCTGCAAACACAATCGCAATCCGCACTGCCTGTAAGACAGCGTCGGGCGCTACGGTCAGACGCTACGGTCAGACGCTACGGGTTGAATCGGCAATCGCCAAGGACTTGAGTATGGCCTGATTGCACTGCTGTGCAGTAATGCCGGCGTCGGCAAGCGCTTGCACAAGTAGCGTATCGTCACCAGAATCAATCGCCTCGACGAGTTGCAACCAGCAGAACAGCGGCCCGGTTCGTTGCGCGAGCGCGCTCTGCACATCCTTGGGCACGCGTAGTGAGGTCAGCAAGGTTTCGAATGATTCGCCGAACAATTTGTCGAGCAGCGAAAAAACCCCCAACACGAAAAAGTCATCAGTCTGAAGATAGGTGCTCTGAACCGTGGCCAACTGCTCGAGCAGCACACCGCGCCGAAACGATGCGAACATCATCGGTCGCGAGTTCAAGTCGCGTGAGGAGTTGGTCAACAGCATCGCCAACCAGCGCTTCAGGCGCAGGTAGCCGAGCATCATCACTACCTGACGGAAGGAGTCAACTTCACCGCGCAAACCGAAGGCTGCTGAATTGGCCAGCCGCAACAGTCGAAACGACAAGGCGGCGTCGCGTCGGATAATCGTTTCGAGTTCCGAGACATCGGCACCTCGATCCAGTTGCATGATCAGCTCACTGATGGTCGAGAAGTCTGGCACCGCGTTGGAGCGCACAGCCCTTGACTTTAAATCTTCAAACGGCCAGCCAACACAGGCGATCGAGCCGCGATTGTAATTACGCTCAACATCAGCGATCTTGAGCGCAGTGGACTGCCCGAACGGGATTCGTCGCAATGACTTCCAGCTTCT
>JANORY010001305.1:0-2592 GCA_031415535.1 Burkholderiales bacterium
CGCCCTTGCGTTCACGAAAACTGGGCTTTTCATGCGCCGCCGGAAAACTCGCCTCAAAATCGATCTCGAAACTGATGCCGGAATCGTTATCGGCCAGACTCAAGCGATGTCGTTTCATGCCTTCAAGAACCTCGAAACGCAGTGGCCCGACCGCAGTTTGCAGTGGACTGGCGCCGAGCCGGCGTGAAGCTCGAAACGTATGTTGGTGTCGACCCACCGTGATGCCGGCGAACGCATCCATGACGCCGCGGTTCGGGTAATAACCCAGACCCATATCAATCAGCAAATCACGGCCATCGATCGGGTGTGCGGTGTACCAGAATCGTTCGGTGAAACGCGGATCACCATTGCCAGCGCGTGCGAATGGCGCAGCAGTTTGGTGACCGATCAGG
The DNA here is from genome assembly GCA_031415535.1 of Burkholderiales bacterium. Taxonomy (GTDB): domain Bacteria; phylum Pseudomonadota; class Gammaproteobacteria; order Burkholderiales; family Burkholderiaceae_E; genus JANLTP01. Next base: position 393 of record JANORY010001305.1, read on the forward strand.
TCATCTTGCGGGCTCAGCATTTATTTTCTCCGGTTGTACATTGGGGCCAGGCGAATTCAGGTGACGAGGTGTCAAACATGCATGCCAGCAGTCAATCTTCATTCAGCAGCAAGAGCGCGCGCTGCGCCGCCACTCGTGCCGTGAACGCGCAGGCTTGTGTGCCGCCATCGCCATAGTCCTTGACGGCATCACCGACATGCCAGAGATTTTGCAGCGGCGTATCTTGCGGCAGGTCGTAACCGGCACAGGATCGCTGCGCCGGCCACGCTCCACGCATGACTCGGACCGACAGCATTTTGGCTTTCTCAAAGCCTGGAAATTCATCGCGCAGATCTTGCAGGGCGGCTTCGACTTCGGTGGCTTGGTCGAAGTCGCCGATCGCCGGCTTTGGCACCGCGTAGGCAACATACAAAAACCAACCCGGCGGGGCCAGTTCCGGACAGGTGGCCGTTAATTCGCCGAGATTACACAATCGTCGCGTCTTACCAAACGTCACCAGGCCCGGCGCATCAACCAAGCGTTCACGGGTAGCAAAGTTGATTACGATGTTGGCGGCCGGCCTGGGTGAGGATCGTGCCTGTTCGATGTAGTCGCTACCAAACGCTTGCGCGCCCGCCAGCGCCACCGTGGCCGTCGGACCGGCATTACTGATGACCGATCGCACCACAATGTGTTGCGCAATGCCCGATCTGGTGATTTCCAGACCGGTTACCAATGCACCAGACGTCTGTAGAGCGGTTACCGAGCTTTCCAACCAGATTTCACCACCATGATGGCGAATGCCGTCGGCAAGATCATTCCAGAGACCGATCGTGCCGCGCGGACAGAATCCGAAGCGCTTGAACGCACCCTTGACCGCAAAGTAGGTCAGAAACGCACGTGCCGGCAATTCATCGGAATTGACCGCGAAGATGGCGGCACACAGATTACGAAAAATTGCGTGTACCGTTTCGTTGCTTGTGTAGGTATTCAACCACTCCTGGGTGCTGAGTTTTGCCTCTGGCAAATCGCCGGCGCGGGCGTCGGCGAACTTGGCGCCGATCTTGGCCGCTTGTTTGGTGAAACCGCCTAACAAAAGGCCCCAGCCACCGCCCTTCGAGACATTGATTAATTTTCGATCGATCCGAAACAAGGTTGCGGGCGTCGGTTCTCGCAAGTCGAGCGGAACGCCGAGCATCGTGAAGGTTTCTTCAAACACACCACCCAGCTCAATCGCAATCGCGCCGATGTTGACGGTAAACCCTTCAATCTGTTCACTCGATGCTCGTCCACCGACCCGATCGCGCGACTCGATGAGCAACACTTTTCTACCGGCGGCCACCAGACGCGCTGCGGCACACAAACCGCCTGCGCCGGCACCAATTACCGCAACGTCGTAAATCGGAGGATTCATTCAGATGGCCTGTCGTATCATTCAGGTGGCTTGTCGTATTACAGCGAGATGTAACTTCAGGAACTGCCCGATTGAGTCAATCGCATCGCGGGCCGCTTGCAAATCGCGCGGAAACAACTGAAAGACGTGAATCATTTCCGGATAGATCTCAAGCTGCACCGACACCCCGGCCAGTCGCGCCTTGCTGGCGAAATCTCGCGTGTCATCCAGCAAGGTCTCGCGCGATCCGACCTGCATCAGCAGGGGCGGCAAACCTTGTAGCTCAGCAAACTGCGGCGACGCCAGCGGGTCGTCGGAGCGACCGCCCGTGCCGAGATACTGTTGTGCCATCGCCAGAACCACTGGCCGTTGATTGATCGGGTCGATGCTGGCCAGACTGACAAAACTCTCGCCCGAGGCCGACAGGTCGGTCCAGGCGGACATCAACACTGCTGCGCCTGGCAGGCGCTGCTGGCGGGCTCGTAACGACAACATCGCCGCGATACACAGGCCGGCACCGGCTGAATCACCCACCAAGGCAATCCGCTCGGGTGCATGGCCCTGGGCCAGCAGCCATTGATAAGCGGTCAGAACATCGTCGAGCGCCGCCGGAAAAACATATTCGGGCGCTAAGCGGTAATCGATGCCGAGTGCGCAACAACCACTGGCTTTGGCGATCTCGGCGATCAGCTCGAGGTGTGAACGAACTGAGCCGACCTTAAAACCACCACCGTGTACGAACAACACAACCGGGTCGCCCGGACTAGTGACCGGCGAATCGGCAGGATTATCACGATGGTTTTCACCAACCCAGAACGCGCTGACGCC
>JANORY010001306.1:0-2146 GCA_031415535.1 Burkholderiales bacterium
GGGCAACATTGCCGGCACCCATTGCCATGCCAACCATCGGGACTGCGGCCACGCCACTGCCAAACGCGATCGGGATCAACAAAAACTCCAATCGCTGGCCAATGCTGTAACCGGCCAGCGGTGCCAAGCCGAGCCGCGCAATCAGCCCGGTGACCACCAGCACGGCCAGCACGGATTGCAGCGGCGACAGGCAAGCCACCGCACCCACCTTCAAGATATCGGCAAACAAACCGCACTCAAGGGTCACCCCGCGCAGCCGCATTTTCAGTCGCCCTCGCCCGGCCAGCAAGTACCACAGCAGGAACGCCGCACCGCCACCGAACGCCACAATTGAGCCAACCGCGACGCCGGGCATGCCAAATCTTGGTATGGGACCCAGCCCCAGGCCCAGCACCCCACCGACGACGATTTGGATCGCCGAAGTAATCAAGATGGTCGTCGACGGCACTCGCATATTGCCGGTACCCCGCACAACCGAGGCCAGCGCATTCATGACCCAGACCGCGATCGCGCCGCAAAACAGCACATTTGAGAATGCCGCGGCTTCGGCCAGGACCGCACCACGCCCGCCGAGCCACTGGTACAGAATCGGGCCATACACAATAAAGAATGCGCCGTACAGCGTACCTGCGATCACGCCGATCACCAGGGCATGAAACGCCAGCGTGCAAGCCCGGTCTACGTCTGAGGCACCGAGCGCGCGACTGATCGCCGACGAAACACCGCCACCCATTGCCCCGGCTGACATCATCTGGGTGAGCATCGAGAACGGAAACACCAGCGCCATGGCAGCCAGCGAGACCGTACCCAACTTGCCGACATACCAGGTTTCGGCGATCCCGACCAACACCGCAATGGACATGGCCAGCACATTCGGCACCGACAAACGCAACAGGGTCGGCAAGATTGGCCCGGTCAACAGCGGGTTGCTCGGATTGACCGACGACCGATTCGGTGCCGCAATGCTCATAGGCGCTTTGCTAACTCAAAACTACAGAGGTCATTCGATACCTGTTTGGCTGATTTTCAAGCGACAATGACATTGATCATACCTTGCCGTAACGCCACCCTGGAGTCCACCCGCACATGAGCACCGTCACGACCAATCATCAGGTACGTCTCGCGCAGCGCCCGGTTGGCACACCCGGCCGGGAATGCTGGAGTTTCACCAGCGAAGCGGTGGCGCAACCCGACGAAGGCGGAGTCCTCGTCAAAACCCTCTGCTTGTCGCTCGACCCGGCCATGCGCGGCTGGATGAACGAAGGCAAGAGCTACATTGCACCGGTCGGCATTGGTGAAGTGATGCGCGCCGGTGGTGTCGGTGTTGTCGTTGCCTCGCGCAATGCTGACTTCAAGGTCGGTGATTCGGTCAATGCCGGTTTGGGCGTGCAGGAGTATTGCCTGATTTCATCCGAACAGATCAAGTCCAGTGGGCTCTTCAAAATTGACCTGCGCGCCGGCAGTGCCACCCAATGGCTTAACGTGCTGGGCATGCCGGGCATGACCGGTTATTTCGGATTGATGGAGGTCGGCCAGCCCAAGGCCGGTGAATGCGTTGTGGTCAGTGGCGCAGCCGGCGCGGTCGGACAAACGGTCGGCCAGGTCGCAAAGATTAAAGGCTGTCGGGTGGTCGGTATTGCCGGTGGCGCAGCCAAGTGCGACTGGGTCGTCAAGGAACTCGGCTTCGACGCCTGTATCGATTACAAGGCCAGCCCGTCAGCAGTCAAGGATGGCCTCAAGGAACACTGCCCGAGGGGCGTCGATATTTATTTTGATAACGTCGGTGGCGACATTCTCGACACGGTGCTGACCCGCATCAATCGTAAAGCACGCATCATCATTTGTGGCGCGATCAGTCAGTACAACAGTACCAGCGCCGTGCAGGGACCAAAAAACTATTTGAGCCTGCTGGTCAATCGCGCCCGCATGGAGGGCATTGTGGTGTTCGACTACCTCGACCGCTACCACTTGGCGGTTGCCGAAATGGCCGGTTATCTGAAGGACGGCCGCATGAAAAGCAAGGAAGATATCGTGGTCGGGCTAAACACGTTTCCGGAAACCTTGCTCAAACTCTTCAAGGGTGAAAATTTCGGCAAGCTGGTGCTGGAAGTCGCCAAGGCCTGACAAAGCGTCAAGTCAAACAAGT
>JANORY010001307.1:0-2234 GCA_031415535.1 Burkholderiales bacterium
CTACACCGAACACGGAAAGGAGTTGGTATTTTTACTCGGTGGCGGAGACAAATCTTCGCAAGACGAAGATATCGAGGCGGCGAAAGAGCTCGCGAAAGAACTTAGGAAAACACAATGAGCAAATTGAAAGTAAAGACCCGAGTGTGGGACCCTGCAGAGCATTTGGAATCCGAAGAAGACATCGCAGCATATCTTCAGGCGGCGTTTGAGGAAGGTGATGCGACGCTGATTGCGGCGGCGCTGGGGGACATTGCGCGTGCGAAGGGAATGTCGCAGATCGCGCGGGAGACTGGGCTGGGTCGAGAAAGCCTTTACAAAGCGTTGTCGGCCGAAGGGAATCCAGAATTTTCCACAATCCTTAAAGTGGTGGAGGCGCTTGGGTTGAAACTGCAAGCGTTGCCCGCAGCGGAGGCTGTTTAACTTGACATTAGACACGGACAATTTTTGCGGGCCGGCGCTTGAAAACTGTGCTGTTGCACCGAGGCACCGGCCCACAAAAACAGCCGGTCAATTGGGACGTTAGGTCCCATATCGCGTATCCCCAAACTCACTATGTCCTTGATCAGGAGCACCTAAGCATGGCCGGTTTCGACTTTCTGAAAGAAGAGTACTTGACACTGCGAAAAGAAGTTGAGGTCTCGATGGCCGAGTTGGGCACACTTGAGACACACTGCGTCTTTGCTGTTGGAGCCGGCTACTTTTGGCTCGCAACAAAGCCACTCGATGGCACGTTCCTCATCGCATGGCTCATTCCTCCGCTTGTGGTCGTGTTCGGCGCGTTGCGGAGTTGGTCAATTGCAAAGCACTTGGGATGGCTCGGAGAATACTTGTCACGAATCGAAGCGCGAGCGAGAGTCGACGAAACAAGCTGTATCGGTTGGGAGCACTTTCTCACGGAGAACGATCCAAAGCGACTTCCGCTAGCGCCTCGCCGCGGTTTCCGAGGCAAAGTGACGACTACGTTCTGGTGGGTGTTCTTCTTCGTAACTCTTGCGTTCGGTGCCGGCGGCTTCTGCGCTCAATGGACTTGAGTTTCCCGTGGCAGCCTCTCTCAAGGCGCTACATCTAAGTGATTGATATGCCATGCATGTTTTGAAGCGCCTTTCGGGCGACATGCGGTCTCGACCCGATTACTCCGCTAACTTGACGTTAGACACGAGCGAGTTTCAAGCGCCGACGCTTTTGAACCGCGCTCACGCGCTGTGGCACCGCCCCTTGAAACTTTCCGGTCAACTGGGACGTTGAGCTTTGTTCGTTGACCTTAAATCGCCAATCACTAATCACTAATCACTAATCACTAATGGGATTGATCGCAAAAACCACCCTGGATCGTGGCCCGCTGGTCGGCATTTTGCTCGCGGCTGGTCGTGGCTCCCGCTTCGACGCCTTGGGCATCAACAATAAACTGTTGGCGCTGGTCAATGGGCAAGCGGTCGCGGTGCAAAGCGCCGCCAATCTGCGGGTTCATGTTGATCACCTGATCGTCGTCACCCAGCCAAACGCCGAAGCGTTGCGGCAGGCTTTCAGCGACCTGGACGCGCAGCTTTGCGAATGCGTCGATGCCGAACTAGGCATGGGTCACAGCCTGGCACACGGCGTTGCGATGGCGCAGCGGCTGTTCGCGCCGCGCGCGGTGATGATTGCGCTGGCTGACATGCCTTACATTCGCCGCGAGACCCTCGCCCGTTTGGCTGCGCTCGCTGATTCAGGTGCAAAAGCTGATGCCGCTAAACTAGCGGATCCCGCTGAAGTAGCTAATACTGATGAACGCCCTGATCTGGCGAATGTTATCGCCGCGCCGCGCTTTGAGGGTCAGCGCGGCCACCCGGTCCTGTTCGGCCATCAGCATTTCGCGGCGCTGATGACGAGCCGTGGCGACACCGGTGCAAGCCAGTTGCTGCGTAGCCCAAACGTGCAGTGGGTCGATGTCGCCGATGCTGGAGTGGTGCGTGATATCGATCGACCTGCTGACTTGCTGGAGCCGACTTGAGTAAGCAAACCCAGTCCCCAATCGTCTCGTACCGATTACGCCTTTTTGACCCCGCCGCCCATTTGTTTGAAGTAACGTTGGAAGTACGGAATCTACCGGAATCGCTGGCAAGCAAGGGCCTCCTCTTGACCCTGCCGGCCTGGATTCCCGGCAGCTACATGATTCGCGAATTCGCGCGTCACGTCGTGGCGATTCAAGCGCGTTGCCAAGGACGGCCGCTGGCGCTGACGAAACTCGACAAACA
>JANORY010001308.1:0-6411 GCA_031415535.1 Burkholderiales bacterium
CATGATGATTAACGTGAATGACACTCAAGCTGATGCAAAAGAACCATAAGCGATCCGTCTGAAGGAGAACCCATGTTCGAAATGCCTGACTACTCAGCCTTGTTGACCGAACGAATCGGTGAACACGTTCTGCTGGTGACCTTGAATCGCCCGGAAGTGCTCAATGCGATGAACATGCAGATGGGCCACGAAATGCAAGACCTGCTGACACGCTTGCATTACGACCCGGACTGGGTACGTTGTGTGGTGATGACCGGTGCCGGGCGGGCATTTTCTGCCGGCGGAGATTTAAAAGTACGTAATACTCAGAGCATTCGCGACTGGACCATCCAGCATGAGATTGCCGAGCGCAGCTTCGAGTTGCGCATTGAATCACCGGTACCCTGGATTGCTGCGGTTAATGGCATTTGTTATGCCGGCGGTCTCGAAGCCGCCTTGACCTGCGACTTCATCTACGCCGATCGCAACGCCAAGTTCGCGCAGACCGAATGCAAGATCGGCATCATGCCGGGCGGAATGGGCACTCAGAACCTGCCTCGTGCGGTCGGCGAAAGGCGCGCCAAGGAATTGGTTCTTTCAGGACGCGCGTTTAGCGCCGAGGAAGCCTACGGCTGGGGTATGGTCAACGAAATCTGTGAACCTGGCACGGTCGTTCAACAGGCGCAGGCATGTGCACTGCGAATTGGCGACTGTGCGCCGCTATCGGTTCGACAAGCCAAGAAGGCGATTCATTTTGGCTTGCAGACCGATCTTCACACCGGCTACCGGATCGAGCTCGAAGCCTACTACCGCCTGCTCGACACCGACGACCGGCGCGAAGGCATCGCAGCTTTCAACGAGAAGCGTAAACCAAACTTTCAGGGCCGCTAGTTTTTGAGTCAGCCGCACATTAGCCAGCCGGAAATTAGCCCGCCGGAATTGCACGAGCCGGAACATGCCTTGGTCCTGCCGGCTGCGGAACAACGCAAAATCGTCAGCGGCCTGCAGGTCGCAATCTTTGTCGCGGCAATCGACTCAACGCTGGTATCGGTGGCGCTGCTCTCGATTGCCCGAGACCTCGGCGGCGCAAGCCTGATTGCCTGGGTGATCGCCGGCTACACGGTCGCGGCAACCGTCGCAACACCGGTTTACGGCAGCCTGTCCGACCAGTACGGCCGACAACGCATGATGACCATCGCCATTGTCATCTACCTATGTGCCTGCCTCGGCTGCGTGTTTGCGCAAACCATGTCGCAGTTGCTGCTGCTCAGAGTGATGCAGGGTCTAGGCGGCGGCGGTCTGGTGGTGCTGGCACAGTCAACCATTGGTGATGTTGTGCCACCGACCGAACGCGGCCGATTCCAGGCCTGGCTGTCGGGCACTTATGCGCTGGCAGCATTGACTGGGCCGATCGCCAGCGGCTATCTGACTACCTGGTTCAGTTGGCGCTCGGTTTTTATCGTCACGCTGCCGTTGGCGCTGATCGCTTTGCTGTTGACGAGACGAATCATGGGCCGACTGCCGCGCCCGACACGAGTCGAGCCGCCCGACTATCCGAGTGTTTTGATTCTGGCAGTAGGTCTCACCAGTTTGCTGATTGCCTTGACCCGAATCGGCCAGGGCGCGTCCTTGACCGACCCGTTCGGCGCTGCACTCATCGCCACCGCTGGCGGCTTGTTGGTTTTATTTTGGCGCCGTCAATTCCAGGTGGCCGGTCCGATCATGTCACCGGATCTCCTGAATAACCGGCGAGTGCTGTGGGGTTGCGCGGCTTCTGCGCTGGTGTTCTTCGCTTTGGTCGGTGGCGCCGTCATGCTGCCGCTGGCCTTGCAAACTATCGCCGGCGATACGCCAGACCAGGTGGCATTGAAGATGCTCGTGCATGCGCTGGCGGTACCTTGCGGCGCATTTTTCAGTGGCCGGATGATGCCAAAGACCATGCGGTTTCGCCGCAACATGACCTTTGGCGCGTTGCTCGGCGCAGCCTCGGCGGCGGCGTTGGCTGTGCTGCAGTTCGGTTCGCCGATCCCGGTCGGCATGGCGATGTTTGGGTTCGGTCTCGGTGTCGGTATCTCGTTGCCGCCCGGCATCATCGCCGTCCAGGTGGCCGTTGCTTCGCATCGGATTGGTGCGGCCACAGCCTTCATGGGGCTGGCGCGATCACTCGGCAGCGCCATCGGCCTGGCGATGCTGACTTCGATCCTCTTTTCAGCAATTGGCGCGTCGGGTGGCGGATCGGCCGCGATGCTGGTTAAGAGGGTCGGACCGACCGATCCGGCGCTGCTTTATGGCTTCTCAATGGTATTTGCCTGCATGGCAGGCGCGTTGGCGTTATCGGCTGCCGCAGCGATGAAGCTGCCGGCAGGTGCTGAAATGAGCAAACTGCCTGATTGACGAACGAGACTCAGGAGCGTGCTGGGTCGATCACCGATTTTGGCCGTCGGCCGTTGGCAAAATCAACAATGCAGCCAAGCCCCTCGCGAGCAATGGCGTCGAAACACTCGTCAGTCCAACACAACGCATGCGGCGACAACAATACATTATCCATTTTGAGCAATGGATTCTCAGGTGATACCGGCTCCTGCTCGAACACATCAATACCCGCGCCAGCAATCGTCGCAGTCTTCAACGCGGCGATCAAAGCAGCTTCATCAACAATCGGGCCGCGCGACAAGTTGACGAAGTAGGCGCTGCGCTTCATTAGTGCAAATCGTGCGGCGTTCATCAGGTGCCTCGTTTCATCATTGAGGATCACCGTCGCCACCACAAAATCGGACTCCCTCAAAAGCTGTTCGAGCGCCACCTTGCGGGCACCAAGCGCGACATGAATCGATTCATCAACATAAGGATCGGTCGCCAACAGGCGCCAGCCGAACGGCCGGGCGAGCGCCAGCAATTCGCGGCCAATACCGCCGACACCGATCACGCCCAGGGTGCGGGTCGTCAAGCCCTGGCCCATGAAGTCGGTTTTCTCCTGCCAGCGACCGGCACGGATCAACCGGTCTTTCTCGAACAGTCGACCCGCCAAAGCGAATACGAAGGTCAATGCCGCCACGGCCACCGGTCGCCTGATGGCAACCGGCGTATTGGTTGCGATCACCGATTGTTTCGCCAGTGCGGCAACATCCACCGAGTCATAGCCTACTCCGTGACGGGCGACAATTTTTACCCGGCGGTCAGCGCGGGCCACTGAGGCGGCCGTAACGCGAGCTGAGCTGACATACAGGCCGTCGTAACGGGCCATGATGTCGGCACTGATCTCGCCCGCCGATTCAGGCAAGTACTCCCAATCGATCCGTGGATCGTCGTCAAGCAGCGCCAATGGGCCGGCGCCAAACGACGCTTGGCCGTCTTTGGTCAACAGATCGCGGGTCAATCCGACCCGAAACTTGGCGACGCTATTCATAAGTTACTCCTTGTTTTGACGTGTGCCATCCGCTTGAGAAATCCCAACAAACTCATCTAATATGTTATCAAAATATATTAGTAGAATCGATCATGCGCACCGTTGGTTCTGGGCTACTGCAGAGAGCTATTATTCTGCCGCATCCATCGACTTTCTTTAACCAGCCTTATTTCAAAGCTATTATCTTTTTCTAATGCAATGTGACAAGACTTCCGCCAACCTCGAAAAATAAACAGCGCTGTCGATAGCAAGTGCCCGCTTATGCGTATTCCTGATAATCTATCAGCACCTCATCTGCAATCATTGACTCCCTGAATGCCGCTTGCATCAGGCTCGAATTAGCGACCGGAAATCGTGGCCTGGCAAACCTACAAGACTCGCAACAATCGAGTCAGTCAATCGAGCCGCCGCCGATCCGACGATCACGTCGCACCGCCAGCGATGTCGAAATCGCGATACGGGTGGCCTGAACCAAGCTATCCAGACCCAGACTGGCGGCACCCGGCATACGCGCCGCCTGCACCGGTAGGGGCGGCAAATGAATGAAGCCGCCTCGCTTTTTCGGGTATTCAGTGGCCAGCAGGTGCATCAATCCGTAGAAGACATGATTGCACACAAAGGTACCCGCACTTTGCGACACCGAGGCCGGAATGCCAGCCTTGCGTACCGCCTGCGCAACGGCCTTGATCGGCAACAATGAAAAGTAAGCAACCGGTGCCGCTGCGATAACTGCGGTATCAATCGGCTTGTTGCCAGCGTTATCTCTGATGCGCGCATCATTGATATTGATGGCCACCCGTTCGATTGAGAAGTCACAGCGCGTATTGGCTTGTCCCAGCGCCAGTATCAAATCCGGATCAAAGCGCTTGATCAAACGAGCCATCGCCCGCAGCGAACGGTCAAATTCGCAGGGTAGTTGCCGGGCAATCACCCTGGCGGTTCCGCCCGCCAGCGTGCCACCCGCCCGGCCCGCCGCCAGCTTGTCAATCGGTATGACTACCGAATTCAGGGCACGCGCCACTTCCCAGGAGCAATTGATCGGCTCCTTATCGAAAGCAGCAAACCCGGTCAAAAGAACCGTGAACCTAGCCCGTTCAGGCATTCAGAGCCTCGCCAAAGGGGCCATTGAATAGCGCCTTAAAAGCAAGTCTCACCGCCGACATCGAGCGCGTTCTGGTTTGAAGAATCGACAAAGGAGTACTCGTAGCGGGTATCCAATAAATTTAAGGTCACGACACCGTAAGTACCCTGTATTCGGCGCTCGCTGTTGGGGTCGGCGCGCACCGCAAAGGAGTACGGATCGGCTCCGCCAGTGCCAATGGTGAATTGGCGCATGCCGCGCACCTTGTCCGGCACACCATCGCCATCAAGCGGACCGAAGCGCTCATAAATATGTTCGTCACTATTCAGAATAAGCTCAGTTCCGTACTGATACAGCAATCGCCAGACGTCAGTCAGATTCGGATCGACCACATGTCCGACCGCCGAGCCAAAGCGCGACACATGCCAGAACGCCAAGGTACACAAAGTGTTTTTGTTGGCTTCCAAATCAGCCTGCAACCATTGATACTGGGGCGAACCAATTTTCATATCAATGTTGCTGTTCATTGAAATCAGGTGCCACTTGCCAATGTTGAAGCTGTAGTAGCCACGACGATCCGGACCTGCACGGGCACCGTAGTAGTCGTAATACGGTCCGGCGAGCGCACTGTAGTACTCATGGTTGCCGGGTGTCGGATAGCTGCGGTCGAGAAACTGTCCCCAGCTCGGATTAAAACAATCACGAAACTCGGCTGCTGTGCCATCTTCGTAGGCCATATCGCCCAGCACCAGCACCGGCGCGGTGGCAGACAACGCATTGATTAATCGAGCGGTAGCCTCCCAGGGTTTATTGCGGCCAAACAGACCAGTGCAATGGGCGATATCACCGACCGCAACAATCGAAACTTTTTCAGTCTGCGGCGGTGCCTGCGGCGTACCGCTGCCGCAGCTCGAAATTGCCACGGCCAGCGCGGCCACCACCAGGCTTGCGCACAGAATCTTCAGTGTTTTCATAGCGGTAGTTTACCCGTAGCCATGGCGCGTCTGTGGCTCAGCCGGCATTTCGTCCTACGCACATCGAGCTGCCAAGCAGCGCTGCTCGCGTCACACAAACTACGGTTCGCTACCTGACCATGATCGACCTGATGATCGTACGCTGGCAGGTACTTAAACGCGCTCAAATATTCCAGCGGCACCCATCCCGGTTCCAACGCACATCGTGACCATGCCGTACTTCAACTGCTTGCGACGCAGCGCATGAATGACCGTTGCTGAACGAATGGCACCCGTGGCACCCAACGGATGCCCCAGCGCAATCGCGCCGCCCATTGGATTAACCACCGCCGGGTTCAGCCCAAGGTCCTGAATCACCGCCAGCGATTGTGCCGCGAACGCTTCATTCAGCTCGATCCACCCTAGGTCGTCTTGCGTGAGGCCGGCCAGCTTAAGCGCCGCTGGAATCGCTTCCTTGGGACCAATCCCCATGATTTCCGGCGCTACGCCGCGAACCGAGAATGAGACAAACCGTGCCAGCGGCGTCAGATTAAATAACTTCAGAATGCGCTCGGACACCAGAATCAACGCGCCGGCGCCATCGGAAGTCTGCGAACTGTTACCGGCTGTCACGCTGCCCTTGGCGGCGAATACCGGCTTGAGTTTGGCCAACGCTTCGACCGAAGAATCAGCACGCGGGCCCTCGTCAGCTTTCACCCAGCGGGTCTTTACCGTGATCTCGCCGCTGGCGAGATCGGGGAACTTCTCGATCACCTCGATCGCGCACGTTTCGTCGTCGAAGCCACCCGCCAATTGCGCCGCGATTGCTCTTTGATGCGATACAAACGCGAACTGGTCTTGCGCCTCACGCGAGATTTTCCATTGCTGCGCGACCTTTTCGGCAGTCAAGCCCATGCCGTATGCAATACCAATGTTCTCGTTACCGTCAAACACGCGCGCATTGATCGACGGCTTGTTGCCCATCATCGGCA
>JANORY010001309.1:0-2263 GCA_031415535.1 Burkholderiales bacterium
ACAACTTGAGTTCTCGCAAGAGCTTTTCCAACGCACGCTCAGGGTACTTAAGAGTCGATTGGACGTGCAGACCGTCGAGCAGTCGGAAACGTTCGAACCCGTTTCATGGCCAATCGAAAGTCGTTACGAGATAGAGGTCTCTGCGCGCGAGGAGCTGTTGCCTAAAATGCCCAATTTGAGATTGACTATGGAAGAGCCGGTTCGCGATGATGCTGAGCCGGATCAATTGCCTCCCATCAAGCTCGCCCGCACCGAAACTGATGTGGTCGAAATGCTGGAGTCGTGGCTCGAAAATGACCACTCAACGCCCTACGGTCTTCTGCTCGGAGAAACCGGCATGGGTAAGACGACTTCGACATTACATTTGGCGAAGATTCGGAGCCAAGCCCATCGCGACGGCAAAGCGGCGCCGGTGGTCTGGCTCGATTGCAGAAGGCTCTCAGCTGCCTGGGTTCGAAGTCATACCGACCTTGACCTCGACGACTTGCTCAAACAGTTGCTGACTTCGTCGCTGCTCGGTGGAGCCACCACCAGCCACGACGCTATTTCGCCAGATCAAGTTAAACGATTGATCACCGAACAACGCGGGCTGATTATTGTGGACGGCCTCGATGAGGTTCTGGTGCATATCGGCGAGAAGCAAGGCGCCCAGTTTCTGGATCAAGTTCTGAGTCTTCTGCCGGCGCGTGTCTGGCGTACCCTTCAAGGCGATCGCACGAGTCGTGCAGATCGCCCCTACGGACATTTGCTGATGACCTGTCGCGATCACTACTTTCGCAATGGGTTGGAACAAACCGGAATGTTCACGGCCTTGGGCCGTAACAGTCTTCGTGAGCACGACTTCTTCGTGCTCACCTTGTTGCCGCTCACCGACAATCAAATTAGAAACTACTTCCGCGGCATCGTTGGCAGTGACGCGGAGCTGGAATCCTTGATGACCATCATCGCGTCAATCCACAACCTGACGGAGCTGGCTCAGCGTCCGTATACCTTGAGCCTCATTCGCAACATGGTGCCCGAATTGGAACACGCCAAGGCGAGGGGTCGTACGATTAACGGCGCTGTGCTCTACGATCTGATGGTGCAGAAGTGGCTGATCCGAGATAAGACTAAACATCAGCTAAAAATCGATCACAAAGTTCTGATCATGCAGCAACTGGCCGCGCAGTTGTGGAAGGCCAAACGCAAGTCCTGGCGTGTCAGTGATCTGGAGAATTGGTTCACCGAAATTCTTGTCACACATCCAGATCTGAAGCGCTATTACAGCGTCGAAAAGGATCGGTTGCCGGCGTTGGAGGAAGACTTGCGCACCGCGACGTTCATAGCTCGCGTGGGTGATGATGAATTTCAGTTTGCGCATACTTCGCTACAGGAATTTTTTCTCGCTGGCTATCTGCTGCGCGCGCTGATCGAATCGGGCGCATCAAGCCCGACGCGTGAGCCGTCTGCGACCGTGACCTCCGAACAAGCGGCACAGATGGAGCTTGCAGCTACAGCGGTGAAAGAGGCCTGGCAAATTGCCGATCTGAACCGTGAAACACTGACTTTTTTCGGACAGCTATTGCATGCGCAACCCAAGGAGAATCGTGATGACGCGCTGCGCGGATTTTCGCATTTGTTCTCAAAATCGGACTCGATAGTGACGCGTAACGCGCTCGCATACACTTTGCTCGCGATGGACCGTAAGCTGCCAGTGCCGTCACTCGCCGGCGCCGACTTGTCAGGGCAGGATTGTTCGAATTTAAGCGCTAACGGTTTGGCCGAGAACGTCCATTTTCGCGGTACCCCGGACAAGTGGTTGAATATGCGCGGCGTGAAGTTCGATCGCTGTTTCATGAATCAGGCGCGCTTCAGCTACGCCGACCTGCAACAAGCGACTTTTGTTGGTGCCAGCGCCGTCGGCACAGTCTGGAATCATTGCCGACTTGACGCGGCACAGCGCGCGCAAGGCAACTGGGACGCCGCATTCATTCGGGATGCCGAGGCAATCGTTGGCAATGAGAACTCTGTCCGCCCCAAGATGGCCGATGATGCAACATCAAACCATCAATTGGCGTCACCGTACTACGCTTGTCGTTTTCCAACGAATTCTTACAGACGACCGATGAGGATCGAAGCAACGACTTTTGCCATTGGCCCAAATGACCTGGCTGCCTTGGCTGGGTACGAAGCTATCGGAGACTACGGTAGCATTCATCTTTGGGATATGCGCTCGGGTCGTTGCCTGCGTGACCTGCCGATAACTTCGAGATTGGTGACAAGC
>JANORY010001310.1:0-10440 GCA_031415535.1 Burkholderiales bacterium
AGCCGCTTTGAGCCGCAAGCGTGCGCAAAAACCGAAGTTTTGTGGGCCTACTCAGCGGCAGACCACTGGCATCCGAAGAATTGGCCGACCTTGCCCTTCAACTCAAGTGCGAAAACAGGGTTTAAATTTCCTATCCTCCGATGAACTGAAGATCAATGGCAATCTGGCCGCCGCCGCGTGGCTCGCCCAAGTCGAGGATCTGGTCGGCTTGCTGAAAGGCGTCGGCGCAACATCGGCGGTGCAGATCTCGGGATCTCACCTGACAATGACCGTCACGGTGAGCAGTCGCAGCGACAAGGATGCGAAAAGCGAAGCAGCTCTCAAACTGGTCGGCGCAGCCGGCATGGCCGACGTGTTGCTGGTCGTCATGGCGCTAGCGTCCGCAGCGGGTATGCCTGTTGTGGATTGCACAAAAATTGCCGATGGCGTTGATCTGCGTTTTCCAGACAGTAGCGCGGTCCTGTCGGTTCGCGGACGCGCCACGCTGGACATGGTAATCGGATGCCTCGCGAGCGGCCGGTATGAAATCGCCGGCCACACCGATAATATCGATGGCGCAGCTGCCAATCTGGCACTGTCTGATTCACGTGCAAAGAACGTAGTGGCCTATCTCATGAGTAAAGGCGTAGCCGAAGATCGGCTCGAAGCCAAGGGTTATGGCGATACCCGACCAATCGCCGACAACCAGACGGACCGCGGCCGAGCCAGCAACCGGCGTATAGCATTTGTCGTCAGGTAAGCGACAGCTGGCAACACTGGCTGTTCCGCTCCTGGCGTTGCTTTGGGGGCTGAACTGGGCTGCCGTGCGGACCATCCTGAGCTGGTGGTCACCCTGGACACTGCGCACGGTTGGCTTAGGTCTGGCCGCAGTGTTGCTGTTCCTGCTGGCGCGCCACCGGGGCAACCCGCTGCTTATTCGGCGCGACCACCTGCCGCGGCTTGTGGTCTCATCGCTGCTCACGATTGTCGGATTCAATCTTGCCACGGCCTTCGCACAGCTTGCCGGCTCAACCTCGCGTGCTGCCATTGTGACCTTCACCATGCCGGTATGGGCCGTCCTGTTTGCCTGGTGGGTGCTCGACGAACGTCTGGATCGGCGACGAGTCGTGGCCTTGCTGATCGGCATCGCAGGACTGATGCTGCTGATTTGGCCGTTGTTCGACCAAGGCTTGCCGCTGAACGGTCCCTTGTTTGGCCTGCTCGCCGGTATCAGTTGGGCGGCCGGCACCGTTTTTGTCAAATGTTTTCCGATCGATGCAGCGCCTTTGCCAGCCACGGCCTGGCAGTTGCTGATCGGAGCGAGTTGCTGCGCGATTAGCGGTGTCGCAGCCGGAGCATTCAGTGCCGGCCCGCCGGTAACGGCTTGGACGGGTGCACCGGCATTTGCGCCGGCGACACCATTCTGGTTCGCTGCAGCGCTGATATTTCACGTCGTACTGGCCAATGCTCTGGCGTATGTGATCTGGTTCGATGTCGTGACGCGTCTACCCGCAGGTGTTGCGGCAATGGGCACCCTGATGGTACCGATCGTCGGTGTGGCCAGCGCCATGCTGATCTTTGACGAGCGGCGCAGTCTGGCCGATCTGGTCGGATTTGCGCTGATACTGCTGGCCGCGTCGCTGGCCCCGCTGCCGGCGGCCAAAGGACGCAGCCGCTGAACCCGACACGGCGCTACCGCCATCCCCGGTCTGGTTCATGTAGTACAGTTTCGCTTGGAATTGTGGCCCTAAACCCACTTGCCGCGAGCCAATGCCTGTGACAACCCGCACCCTTGATTTTTCTGCCGTCCATGCGGCCATGCGCCGTCATGTCCAAAACGAACTGCTGGCCGGCGTATCAACGGCAGTTCTGGTTGGACGCGAAATCGTTGATTTGCATTGCGAGGGCTACGCCGATCGCGAACACCGGGTTGCGATGACCGAAGACCGAATCTTTCGGGTCGCATCGAACACCAAACTGGTAACCTCGTGTGCGGTTTGCTGTTGATCGAAGAGGGTCGGTTTGCGCTGGACGATGCCATCGAGCGATATCTGCCTGAACTGGGCAATCGCAACGTGCTCCTGCCCAACGCCACTACGGTCGACCAGACCGAGCCGGCGCGCTCATCGATCACCATCCGCCATCTGCTCAGCCACAGTGCCGGGCTCAGTCATGGTCTGCTCGATCCGACGTCTGTGCTCATTAAGCCCTACCAGCAGGCAGGTGCGCTGAGTCCGCACACAACACTGGCGCAGATGGTGAGCGCAATCGCGGCCTTGCCGCTGGCCCGTCATCCCGGGAGCGGCTGGGAATACTCTGTTGCCACCGACGTGCTCGGTCGATTGGTCGAAGTGATCAGTGGCCAGTCGCTGAACGTATTCATGCAGGCCCGCATCTTCGTGGCCGCTGGGCATGCGCGATACCGGATTTGTGATCCCGAAAGAACAGCAGAACCGGCTGGCGGCGTTTTACGTCGGCAAGGACCTGTTGAACCCGCTCACCCCAGGCCTGACCCGCAACGACAATCTGCCCTATCCGCAAGCGCAATTGGTCGATGTGCCACGACTCTCGGGCGGCGGCGGTCTGGTCTCGACGCTGCCGGACATGATCGCGCTGATGCGCAGCCTGCTGCCAGGCGGCCCCACCCTGCTGCGTCCGGCAACGCTGTCGCAAATGATGCTCAATCAGCTGCCTGTCGGACAGTTCATCCGATCTGCGCAACTGGGCGAAGTCGTGGGCAAAGGCTATGGCCTGGCTGGCGCGGTGACTTTGACGCCGTCGTCGATCGATCCGCCACAGTCAGTCGATGAATTCCAGTGGGGCGGCTCGCATGGCACGCACTGGTGGCATTCGCCGCGTCACAACCTGACCGGAATCACGATGGCGCAGCGCCAGCTTGGATTCTGGCACCCGTATTCGTTCGAGTTCAAGCGGCTGGTGTATCAGGCCGCGCTGGGCGAATGACATCGTCGGCCATCGAAGATCGGTTCGGCACACAACTCTTGGTCCGAGGCGGACGCACGTTCACCTGGACCGCCGAAGGCAAGGTGGTGCTTGCGGCGGCCGAGACGGTCGAGGCCACTGTACTCAGCGCGCTGCGAACGGTGCGCTCGGCCGGTTCGGAGCCTGTGGGGAACGTGCGGGTATCCACGACATCCGACCTCGTCGCGATTCTGGCACCGGTGCTGCCCGCCTTGCAGAAGCGCTATCCGGCGCTCGAGATCGAGCTGTCCGGCGCCTTCGAGCGAGTTGATCTCGCCAAGGGAGAGGCCGACATCGCCTTGAGATTTGCTCGGCCTACGGAGCCTGAACTGATCGCTCGCCATGTGGTCGATGCCGATTGGGCGCTGTACGCATCGAAGTCGTATTTGGCCGAGCGCGGGGTGCCCGAGTCATACGATGCGCTGTCCGGCCACCGTCTGGTGCTGTATGCCGCCTCGATGCAGCGCTACGGCCCAGGGCTGCGTTGGCTCGAAGACTATCGACGCGACGATACGGTGGTGAACCGAGTCGATAACGTCAGCGGCGCCGAGCGTCTGTTGGCGTTGGGCGTAGGCATCGGGTCCGTATTGACGCATCAGGGTGACGCGAACCCGGCGCTTGTGCGTGTCTTCGCCGAGCCGATCACGCATCACGAGGCTTATCTCGTGTATCACTCATCACTCAGGGACACCGCACGAATTCGGGCGTCGCTCGACGTGTTGACTGAAGCGATCGCGTCGCAGGCCCATAAACTTTCGGCGCGCCCGTTACCGACCGGGCGCGAGCTGGCGAAGAAGTAGTGCCTGCACAGTCCAGACGCGCGATCGAATCGAACTACTTCGCGACGTTGCCAATGGCGATATTCGGTGGGGGCATGACACCGGCCTTCGACATGACCTCCGCGAGCACCGGATTGGTCACGAAGGTGCGCGCGGCGTTCGCATCGGGTGCTTCGAACACCATGGTCACGACGTTCGGCCGCTCGGCGTCGCGAACCAGGAAGTGCTGCACCAGGCCAGCTTTGTCCCGGTTGGGTTTGTCGTTGTCGTACAGACCTTTCCAGATGGCGTAATCCTTGACCTCGTGGGTGACGATGAGGACCGAGTCTCCGGCGGTGGATGATTTCATGGTGGTGCTCCAGTTTGCGGTTGGTTTTTTCCCGATGCGGCTGTGCATCGAGTGAGGCTACTATCGGCGACTCGGTGTGATGTGTCGAGGCGCAACGGCGCAAATCGCAGTTGCAGAAATCCGCAGCTTTGTCAGCGTACGACCTGCAGTACCACCATGAGACTCCATAAATCCTGACAGCATGACTCATGAGAACAAAGTCCGCGGCGCGCGAGCGTTTGTAGTCGAGCAATGTGTTGCGCGCTTGAATAACCGCAATCAAAAACGCGGTAATGACAATTGCGACTGCCTGGAGCAAATGCGCAAACAAGCGCGCCCCATTGGCCAGCAGCATCGGAATGAAACCGCCACTTCGATCCTCTGAAACGCTGGCGGCAAAGGACTTGTAAACTCCATCGCGTGGAGACATCGCATCAATGTCTGCATTTGAACAATCACCACCTCGGAGCCACGACCTTGAGTTACCCCACATCTCCCGCACGCCGCGCAGCAACCCTGAGTCTTGCTGGCCTGGCCGCTAACGCATTCACCCCTGTGCTCAGCTCTGCATGGGCACAAATCGCCTGGCCCACCCGCCCCGTCTCGCTGCTCTGCCCATTCCCACCCGGCAGCGCCACTGACGCGATCGCCCGGGCGCTGGTCGTGCAGGTGAGCAAAACGCTGGGCCAGCAAGTGCTGGTTGAGAACCGCCCTGGCGCGGCCGGCACGATTGCTGCGGGCACGGTGGCGCAGTCAACCAATCCCGATGGTTATCAGTTGGCGATCGCGCCGGCCACGCTATTCAAGGTGCCGCAGATGCAGAAGGTTCCCTACGATCCTTTGAAGGATCTCAGCTACATCATGAACTTTTCGGCTTACACCTTCGCGCTGGTAGTGCCCGAATCGTCGCCGTGGAAAACTTACCAGGAGTTCGCCGCTTTCGCCAAGGCCAACCCCGGCAAGCTCAGCGTAGGCTCGAGCGGCGCCGGCAGTACCGGCCACGCCTGCACTATCAAGGTGGCCAACAAGATCGGTACCGAGATCATTCACGTGCCGTTCAAAGGCGGCGCCGAAGTACTGCAGGCGTTCGTCGGCGGCCACATCAACGCAGTGATCGACGGCGGCTGGGCACAGATCGAGAAACAGGGCAAAGGCCGCGTGTTGCTGGTGTTCACCGAAAAGCGCCTCAAGCGACTGCCTGACATCCCGACCGCGATCGAAGCCGGCATCGACCATGTGGCACGCAGCCCGATCGGACTGGTCGGACCCAAGGGCATGGACGCGAAGGTCATGAAGAGCATTCACGATGCGTTCAAGTCAGCGTTGAGCGATCCGCTTTATCAGCAGCATCTGGCGACCTATGATTTGGAAGATGCTTATTTAAGTGGCGAGGATTTTCATAAGTTGGGGCAGCGGATGTGGGTGGATGAACGGAAGATCTTGGAGGAGGTGGGGTTGCTGCAGAAGTAAATAGGCGTCGGGTTTCGGCCAGCGCTTGGCGTACCACTCCGATAGATCCGCCTTGCTGGCCTTGCGTGGGTCCAGCAAGGTCGTGACCAGAATCCGGTGATTCTGGGTGCCAGGCCGGTGCCGATCAACCAATGCGCCACGCCGGCATTCAGGCTGCCGGTCACCGGCAACAAGCAATAGACTTTGTCTTCCGTAGTTGTGTATTGTCCATGGCAGGATCAGCAGCAATACCAGAAGAACCCGAGCGAGTCTCCCGCCACGCATCAGAATTCGGTGACTTTCCGAGAAAAACCCGCATAGTTCTTACCGTACCGTACGATCCTACTTTCGTAATCGTTGTCTTGCGAAGTAAATCACCATTGCTGAAGTCCGTCTGCGCCCAAAGGGCCAGGTCACGATCCCGGCGTCAATCCTGGAATCGGCTCACATTGAGCCTGACACCATTTTCGATGTCGATATCGTCAATGGTGTGATCACCCTCACCCCGAAAGCCGACTCAAGGAACCGTGAAGACATCATGGCGTTCGCTGGGATGTTGAAGAACCCTATTTCGGGGTAGTCGTCCCTCGGTTTCGAGCTGCGGACGCCGGAAATTTTCAGGCGGTTTGTGGTGACGCGGTGGTTTCCGAAGTGCTGATGCATCCCTACAAGCTGTGCAGCCCGAGCGAGGTCGCTCGAGCCAAAAAGCCGTTTTCCCGCGAAGCTATCTTGAGCGTGGTGCGTCAAGGCTCAGAGAGCTTCGATTTGGCCGCGCAATTGCGTGCAACCTCAGGTATGAGAATGCTCGAAGCCCTTCACTGCGCAACCGCTATCCATTCCGTATGTCGCTACTTGTTCACCAATGATCGAGACATCAAATCGACCGGGTTAATAGAGGTCATCGGTATTTCATCGCTACTGGCGTAGCCATTATTGGGCGGTGCCTGCCCTTGAAGAGGCGCTGGGCCATCTCGGTTTTAGACAGATTGGAGGCTTGCATCTGCGCCATGAGTTGCAGTGCGAGACAGATCTCGCCTACGAACCGATTGAGTCCAAGTGCGCGACGATTGCCCTGCCGAATGACTTCAAGTCCTTCAGATCGGTGCGCATCACTCTCATGACCAGGGTCCAGTCAATTTCAGCGTACTCGTGGGCCAAGATATTCCGAAAGCCGGAAGCGCGTTTCATGGACGAAGTCAGACTCGAATTGATGGCACCCAACTTCTTCACTCCCTCGAACGCTTCTCCGGCAGACGCGGGGACGACTTGATGCACGGCGCAAATATGGGCCGCAATATCGATGCATGACTGGATTGCAAGCTCAAGGTTGCGTGCCAGAATATCTTGAAGATCTTCGTCGGCCTTGAGTTGCTTGATCGATGTGGGCCGCTTGTCATTCAAACGCTCCAGACGATGGGCGAGCTCTCGCAGGCGCGCATCGATGACTTCGCGATCAATGTTGCGAGTCATGCAAAAAGTCTCGGACGAACAATGGCAGAGGCAAGCATCGCAACTCGACGATCATCCTGGGCGCGAATCAGCTTCGAAACCAGGCGTTGCCGAGTCGAAGTACGATCACAAACGATTTCCACTCCTTGCATTGCCCGGGCGAAGATCAATCCATGGCTCGATTCAAGATCGATGAGGTCCACCGCGCGTCCGTAGATCTCGGCGATCTCGGCGAGCAAGCTGCGCCGCATTGCCGGCCGGAGCGAGACCCCGACGCTGACCGAAACGTCGATGTCACTGCCAATTGTTGCAGCACCGTTGGCTACCGAGCCGAAAACCGTGGCGTAAACAACGCCCATGGTTCGCAGGCGGTGGGCGAGCGATTCGAACGGGCTTGGGGAAACGGCCGTGAAGTCCTTCGGTGCCACGAGATAGGCGACCAGACGCCCGTGACGCTCGACCGCGACCGGCGCAATGGCGCAAGACTCCAGCAGGGCTCCGAATTGGTTTTTCGCGTCGGTTGCTCGAAATACTTTCATGTCTTGATTTTAGCTAATTTAGCTAAAAAAGGGTTGGGCTGGGTCAGTTCAGCGCCCGGTACACCATTGCTGCGCAATACCGGCTTTCTGTCTTCCCGCGTGTACCGGTTCGCCAGTGGGTTCTGTCGCTGCCGATTCCATTGCGCCTGCTGCTGGCCGCGCAGCCGCAGTTGCCCACGCCGGTTCTGCGGGTCGTGCACCGGGTGATCACGCGCTTTCTGCTGGACTAAGTGGGTCTGAAGCGCGCCGAAGCCGACAGCGGCGCAGTGACGCTGATCCAGCGCTTTTGCTCCGACATAACTTGCAAGCACGTGCGTCTTCACCTCATACGGTTTCATGGGGTGCTGGTGCCGAATGCGAAGATGCGCGCGCAGGTTGTGCCAAAAGATCCCGAACTCGCCCCGGCGGCGCAACCGCAAGCGGGCGAGGCCAACAACGCTGCGCACGGGCCGCATCGCCCGAGTTTGACCCGTTTGCTCAAGCGCGTCTTTGATCTCGACCTTGAGCACTGCCCGAACTGCGGCGGCGAGTTGAAGATCATCGCAGCGATCCTGCAGACGCCCGTGATCGAGAAGATCCTCACCCATCTGGGCCTTGAGGCACGGGCACCGCCACGGGCACCCGCGCGTGGGCAAATGCGGCTGCATGCTGCCTAAATCAGACCCGATCCATCGCTGATTCCTTGTCAAGGGCAGTCCGGTAACGTGGGCTGTGGGCGCGGCTGTGTCCGGGACCGCTTCGGCACAGTCAGGCACCAGGCACAGTCAGGCACAGTCAGCCCAGGCTTTCGCTTTGCGTTCTGAGCCGTTCTGAGCCGCATTGCGTCGATAACGTGCGCCAGGCGGGATGTTTTGTGGGTAATCGCACTGGCTGTTCACCAACAGACTCTCACTTCGGTGGCGATGCCGGGTACCTCACACGACAAATATAGCGTTTAAAAATGCTATACCCGACTGTTCGCCGGCATGGGCGAGCGCATCGAGATCACGCATCGATCGTCAAGCCGCAGCACTTACGCGCAAGGCAGCCTGCGGGTGTGCCGGTTTTTGGCCAAGCACAAGCTCGGTCTGTTCGACATGCAGGACGTTTTTGGCTGCCGGCTAGAATTTGCTGCCGATGAAGTGATTCGGCTGGCTTACATCGTCCAGCACGTTCATTCGAACGGCCTTTCCCAGGAAGTCAACAGCCTCAAGCAAGCTAGCGCCCGTTCAAGCACACGTGGTTTCGGGTTCGATAAAGGGGATTTTTTGCCCTGATTCGAGGCGTCGAAACTTCAATTGCCCGGGCGATTCTGGAGCGTCGTCGAAACGACCCATGTGCAGCCAAGCGTCTCCCCAAGCTTGAACTACCGATTGAGTTTGATCGTCGTAGACCAATCCGCCGTCGGGGACAATGGTAGCGGTGCGCTTCAACACAAAGTGCTCTGAATCGTAGGTTGATATTTTCGAATCGCGTGTTACGCACGCGAGCGAACCACGCGAATCGAACGCTAGCCCGAGCACCGCGTGCGATTGTTCGGCGAGCTCACCAAAGCTGCGATCTGCGCGAGTATCCCAGAGACGTACGATTCGATCATCGCCAGCCGATGCGAGAATACCGTTGGAGTCAAATGCCAGACTGTGTACTGTGCCCTCGTGTTTATAGAGTACACGCGGACGGCGAAGATCGCGTGGATTCTGACCGGAGCGAGTATCCCAGAGCCGGACGAAACCATCGTGCCCCCCTGAAGCGAGAACATCGTCAGAACCGAATGCAAGGTTAAACACAGAGCGGTGGTGTCCGATAAGTTCACCCTCACACTGCCCCGACCGCGTATTCCATAGGCGAATAGTGCTCTCATGCCCCGCAGAGGCAAGGATACCATTTGAACTAAACGCGAGGCACGCGACCGAGTTTAATGCCCCGGGAATTTCGCGCAGCATTTGACCCAGCCTCGTGTCCCAGATGCGGATAGTGCCGTCGCCGCCTGCCGACGCGAGGACACCATCGGAGCCAAATGCGAGGCTGACAATTGCCGATAAGTGGCCAGCCATTTCAAACTGGCAGCGGCCCGAGTGCGGATTCCAAAGCCGGATGACGCGGTCATTACCGGCCGAAGCGAGTACGTCGGTTGAGTCAAAAGCCAGCGCACGCACCGATCCGGTGTGTCCAGTCAGCTCACGAAGGCAGCGACCCGAGCCCGAATCCCAGATTCGTATGACTCGATCATCGCCGGCTGTCGCCATCATCCCGCTGGAATCAATTGCGAGGCGGTTCACTAAATTCACCGAGTCGGCGAGTTCGCGCTGGCACTGATCGAACTGTGGATTCCACCGACGAACAATACCGTCTCTGCTGACTGATGCGAACACGCCAGCTGAATCGAACGCAATACCTAAGCGTGCGGAAAGTACGGATAGCCCAGACCGCACGCCCGGAATGCTATCCGAGCGAGGATCCCAAACCAGAATATTGCCGCCAAAGCCAGCCGAAACGAGGACGCGATTCGGCGCGAACGCTAGACTCACGGGTAGACGGTGTCTTACCCGCGCGCCTACACCGCTTCCCGTTTCGATATTCCATACAACGATAGAGCCGTTGTCGCCCGCAGAAGCGAGGAGGCCGCCCGAATCAAAAGCAAGGTGCCCCACTGAAACCGAGTCCACTTGGAATTCACGCAGGCACTGACCCGATTCTGAATTCCAAATACGAATAGTTCCGTCACGGCCACCTGAGGCGAGGACCCCGCCGGGGCCAAACGCCAAGCATTGCAATGCGTGATCGCTAGCCTTGAGTTCCCGAAGGCAGTCACTCAGGTCCGGACTCCAAATTCGGATGATACCGTCACTGTCGCCTGAAGCGAGTTCGCCGTTCTCACCAAATGCAAGGCTGGATGTTTTACGCATCGGCGTCTCGACGCTACCCAAGCAGCGCCCCGAATAGGGTTCCCACAGGC
>JANORY010001311.1:0-7813 GCA_031415535.1 Burkholderiales bacterium
ATCGAGCATTTGTAATATCTCCCAATATTGTTGGCGGGTTTCCGAACTCGAATCTCTTCGCAAAGACCCCTTCAGATATGCCTTGATCGATGCAGCGCGCAAGTAGTTGACCTGCCGTTCCGCGCGGCAGCGCTAAACGGCAGCGTTAAGCCACGTGCTCGGAAAGGGGGTACCGCTGAAAATGCTTCGCAAGAAGTCACAACTGAGTCGCGGTGGAATGTTGTCCGCCTTAGCCTGAATTGCAATTGCGGTAAGCAGTCGAAACAAGCTCGGGTATTGCGCGTCATTTGGTCCTCGAACGATTGCCAGATCATCGAACCAGTCCGTAATCCGTTGCGCTATTTCCTGCAAAGACGCTGCATGCCAATACCGCACTGCGATTCGGGTGACATTGGGGGCCAATCCGAGAATGAAAAAATTTTATTATTCCCTCGCTCACTGTCGAATGCGCCATTGTGAACAGAGTCCAACAGGCCCTTAACCTGCCGCTAATGTGCATCGGGATTGTCGTCCCCTCCAAGGATTTCTTTAAGCCACTCTTCCATCGGGTCGGCGCGCTGAGCCCAAAAGACCGTCGATGCGTCTGCGATCTGAATGCGCTGATCAGCGCATTCACTTCTGCTTTAGCATTCGGGCTACGGTAGCGAACCAGCACAGTGGCCGATTCCTTATCGTCAATGAGCTTGAAGGCTTCCGATGCATCTCTAAACTGGACCGGCAAACTCAATGCGTAGCGGTCAATTTGCAGCGTTAACAAATCGCATATTTTGTTCTGATCCGTCGACGACGCATCGTGATAAAGACGACGAAAATTGCGCTCGATTAGAGGCAGTGCAAATGGTTGCTCGGGATGATCATGCCAAACTGCCTTGCATGTGTCGCGCGCCGGTGAAAGCAAGCCTGGTGGTGATTTGGTTGGCGGAACAAAGACATGCATCTCGCCAAGTATCGGTAGCTTGCCCTCGCGGTTACATCGGCCCGCAGCTTGGGCAATTGAATCCAGTCCGGCCATTGCGCGATAAACGACTGGGAAATCCAAGTCGACGCCCGCCTCGACCAACTGGGTCGAGACGACCCGAACGGGTGACGATTGTTCACCCTTGGCCCAAGCTTCGCGTCTCGCCGTCAAAGCTGCCTTGATGTCTGCGATAGTTTCACTACGATGTTGTGCGCACATTAGTGCAGACAGGTGCCAGCAGCCCGAACTATTACTGCGTGCTTTGAGAAGTTTGTACAACTCAGCCGCATCAGCACGCCTGTTGACAATTACGAGAACAGCGTCGTGTGAATTAAGTTCGTCTGCCAATTCGGGCCAGGAGCGGGGGGCTTCGAAACTGAGCGGCAGGTGCACGCGAACTCGTTCCAATGATAGATATATCTCCGACACGTTGTCGATGATTTCAGTGACTGAACGATGCTACGACGCAGCCCTCGCATCGGGTCGGCGTTCTGCGGCGAATTCAGTGCCGGCTGAGTGGCCGTACACAGCAATACCGTTACTCCATAGTCTTGGATCAGATATCGCAGGATGTCCACGATGGGCTGAAGAAATTCAACGGGCAGTAACTGCGCTTCGTCGAGTACGATCACACTGTCGACTAGGTTATGCAGCTTCCGGCATCGCGACGTTTTGCGAGCGAATAAACTTTCGAAAAGTTGAACGTTGGTAGTCACAACAATCGGAGAGTCCCAGTTCTCAGACGCTAGCCGCGAGCGGGATGTTTCCTGATTCGGTTCGCTTTCGGCATTGCTATGGTGTTCAACAATCACGTCATCACCTAGCGATGCAAAAACACTCCTGAACACATCAGCGGTCTGTTCGATAATGCTGGTGTACGGAATCGCATAGATAACGCGGCGCTTGCGGTATTTCTGAGCATGGTCTAGCGCGAATGCCAAGCTCGACAGCGTTTTACCGCCACCGGTCGGCACGCACAGCGAGAAAAGTCCGGGTTCAAGAGACGCCTTGCTTCGGCATTGACCCAGCACGTTGGCGCGAATCCTATTTACAAGTGTATCCGGAGCCAGCCGAGTTAGAGAATCAAGATGAGCGGCGCATGCCTCCCGCAATTGCGCGATGTCAAAGGTCATGGCGCGGCGCTTTGCTTTCCCCAAATCCATGTACGCTTCGGTATCCAGAAAGTCCGCGTCGACCGGTGCTGAGAAGACCAAGCGAACCCACAGAGCGAATCGGCCGGGATTAGTTCCTTCCAGCCGAATTGGAAGACTACTCAGATCGATACTAGGGCATTCGGGTTCAAGAAATTCTGCGGGCGCTGGTTGCAAGCACGCCTCTTCAAACTCGCGACGGGCGTCTGATCGTGCCAGAGTCCTGCAAGTCGAGACACCTCACGCAAGTGACCAACCAGGTGATGAGGTGGAGAACAACTGCCGCTTTCCTGTGATGGAGCGTGAGCCCATTTGTTGGTCCGATCATAGGGAGTCGTCATTGACTATCTCGGAAATTGGGCGTGCGGTTACAGTACCGACCATCCTTCGATTTGGTTATTTCACTTTAGTCGTTCGAGCACATTAGCTCATTATTGATGTGCCTATAGGTGAATTTTTTACCAACCGCTAGAACCATAAGCTACTTTCGATTTCGCCATCGCGGGCATGATGTTCTTTCTACCGTCCCCTTTTTGTATGGTGTAAATGCCTGTCCAAAAAGTGGAGCGACAGTCGGGCACTGTTGACAAGATAGAAATCAATTGAACGTGCTTCAAAGCGGCTCTAAACTACAGATTGTTCCTATTCATGAACGGGAGAACCGCATGCCGAACACCGTGAACAGCATTGAAATCGACTGGACTGGTTGCGAACTAGTGGAGCGGGTTTTCGGCAAGGTGTCTGGGTGCCCGGTAGTGCGCGGTACACGTATCCTTGCCGACACAATCGTTCAAGACGCGGAACTTGGTGCTACGCTTGAAGAGATTCAGGAAAATTATCCGGATTTATCAATGATCTCGATCCAGCAGCTCGTCGCATTTGCTCGCTCACGGCCAGTTCGTGACCTGCCGTGAGCGTGCTCTTTGATCAGAACCTGCCGCACAAACTAAGAACCATTCTCCTCAGCTTTAGCGCGCACGAGATAGTCACAGCGGCCTACATGGGTTGGCGCACACTGAAGAACGGCGAACTACTTGCGGCGGCCGAAACGAATGAAATCGAAGTTTTCGTTACCGGAGACGGCACTCTCGTTTTCGAACAAAATTTGGCTAATAGGCGGCTCGCAATTTTGGTCTTTTCAACCAACAATTGGCAACTCAAACCAGCAGTTCCCTAATCCGCCTTGATCCCCGCCCCGCGAATCACCGGCTGCCAGCGCATGATCTCGGTCTGAATCAGCTTGCCAAAAACTGCTGGCGTGCTGGGCATCGCTTGTGCGCCTTCGCTTTGTAAACGCTCATTCATCGCCGACGAGTGCAAGGCAATATTGATCTGTTCGTTAAGCAACTTGATAATCGCCGCTGGCGTACCCGCGGGTGCCACCACGCCGTACCACTGATCGGCCTCAAACCCCTGCGTGCCGGTTACGCCGCTCTCGGCGACGGTGGGTACATCGGGCAACTGCGGCAAACGTTGTGGGCTGGAGACGGCCAGCGCGCGCAGCTTGCCAGCTTTCAGGTGCACGAGCACGGCGGGTGCACCGGTAAACATGACTTGAATTTGGCCGGCGATCAAATCGGTGACAGCGGGTGCGGTGCCGCGGTACGGCAAATGCACCATCGAGGTTTTAGTTTGCAGCTTCAAATATTCGGTGGCGGTGTGGGCGGCGCTGCCATTACCGCCGGAGCCATAGTTCAAATGCCCGGGTTTGCTTTTGGCGAGCGCCACCAGTTCCTTGAAGTTGCCAACCGGTACGCTGGCATTAACGACCAGCACATTCGGCACCCGGGCCACCCAGGCGATCGGCGTAAAGCTTTGGATCGGGTCGTAGCCGAGTTTCGGATAAAGCGACACATTGACGGCCAAGGTGCCGATGTGACCCATCAACAGCGTGTAGCCGTCGGGTGCGGACTTCGCAACGCGCTCGGCGCCGATCGATCCGCCCGCGCCGGCGATGTTCTCGACCAGCACCGGCTGGCCGAGCGATTTGCTGAGCTCTTGAGCAACCGCTCGACCGAGAATATCGGTGGACCCGCCGGGGGTGAACGGCACCACCAGACGAATCGGTTTACTCGGATAAGCCGGGGCCTGCGTCCAGGCGTTCGTCGCCAGCGCGGCCAGCAAAACTGCAGCGGCCAGCGCTCGATCGATTGACGCCTTAAAGATCAAGGACCAGTTCATCGTCCTGTGCGCGCGAAACACAAATCATCATTTTGTTATGGGCGTCCTGTTCGTCGGCCATGAGGACAAAATCGCGATGTTCGATCTGGCCGCTACTGACCGCAGTTTCACAAGTACCGCAGATGCCGCCCTGGCAGCTTGAGGGCACGGCGACGCCCTGCTCCGTCAAGGTCTCCAAAATTGAGCGATCGGCCGGAATCAGGATTCGTCTGCCTGATTTCTTGAGCACCACATGAAACGCACGGTTTTCCATAAGCCGATCTTCAACGTCACAAAACGTCTCAGTCTACTGTACGGCACCTTTGCGCAGCGTGCGCCAGCGACCCTGGATGGCCTGATCGATCTGGCCAGGCTGTGCCGCCGCGCCAAAGCCACCGCTGGGTGCCAGCGTAAAGTCCAGTCCACGCGACGGCTGGATGACCATAAAGCTGGCCGCACCCGACGTGTGCGGCGGATAGTCGCCACAAGCCTCACCGCGACCACAGAGGTAAAAGTCATTGTCGAGATCGTGACCGGCGACCAGATACAGCGGTCGGCTAGCAGGCACCAGCGTACTGTACGCATAGGCACCGTCGCGCGGCTCAAGCGTCAGCGTTTGAATGGTGTTGTTATCGCTTGCGTCCACCACCAGCAGGTAGATCGTTCCGGCACTGCCGCGTCGTGCAGCGGTACCGGGTGCCGGCGCGGGTTCGATCGACAGACTCAGCGTGAGTTTTCTGCCGGTGCTGGTGTCCAGGGTGAGCACCGGGAAGATCGAATTAAGTAAGCCGGTGCGGGTAATTCGAATGACAAACCTGCCGAGCAAGGTCAGGCTGTCATAGGCACCGGTTTTGCCCAGCACCTGAACGTATCCGGGGTTGGTCCAGGTGATTCGCGTTACGGTCTCGGTGGTCGGCCCGCTACGGCGCAACTCGAACTCGGCCTCGGTCAAGGTCGAGCCGAAGGACAGCGTCGCAGGCGACACCTCGACGACGCCTAAGGGGGGCGGCGCATTGATCGACTCGATACCGGCCTGCAGTGCTTTGGACGCGTTGATGAGCCCGTAACCGGACAACGAGTCACGGCCTGCCACGCCCAGATCGAGCGTGAACTGGCCACTGGCAATGAGCTGATCAATCTGTGCCGGCGTGAGGCTCGGATTGATGTATTTCACCAGCGCAATCACGGCCGAAACATGCGGTGCGGCCATTGAAGTGCCTTGCATAAAGCCATAGGTGGCAACCCGGACGCCCTGATTGTCAAAAGCGGCCAGCGCGCTGAAAACACCGTCCGGGTTGCCGGATCCGGTGGTCTCCGCACTCAGGTCACCGCCTGGGGCAACCAGGGTCAGATCGGCACCTGAATTGGAATAGTCCGCAACTTCCGAGCGCGCGCTGACGGCACCGACCGAGATGACCCCGACGCAGTTGGCCGGGGTGCCGACGGGCATCGGCAAGCCCTTGCGGTTGCTGGCGTCATTGCCGGCTGCAGCGACCACTGACACGCCCTGTTGGCGCGCCAGCCGAACGGCATCCTGAATGGCGCTGGAGCAGGCACCTTGCCGACCAAGACTCAGGTTGATGACGTCGGCGCGGCGCTGCGGTAAACGCTGCGAAGCATTCGGCAATCCGGAGGCGTACAACATGGCCTGAATTACATCGTAGTCCGAACCCCCACGCAGCCCGAGCGCGCGTAGCGGCATGAGCCTGGCCATCGGTGCCGCGCCGGTCACACCGTCACCGTTAAAGCCCTGTGCCGCGATGATGCCGGCAGTATGCGTGCCGTGGAAGCGGGCATTTGCGCCCGATGTGACAGCGCTGACATCGTCCGGATTGGGATCGATGCCGTCACCGTCGCCCGAGTTGGTAGTCGAAGCAATGAAGTCGTAGCCCTCTACCGTGCCATCAGTACGCCGGGCAATCATGGCGGCCAGATCGGGGTGCGCCAGGTAAACACCGGAATCGATCAGCGCCACCAGCGGCTGTCGTGACGGCCGAGGGGTCAGCTTTTGCAGTCCCGCGAATGCGCTCGGCAAGCTGATCAGGTCATAGTTCCAGGACTGGAAACCGTAATAGCGATCGTTCGAGGGCAAGCTGCCAAAGTCTTGCGGCGTCACCTGCAAATGTGTGTTCCAGCCGTTGCTTGCAATATACTCGAACTGGCCGCTCGCTTCGAGCCGCTTGGCAGCCATCAAGGTGTCGATTTGCGCCAAAGTGTGGGCCGGCAGCTCACGGCGCAATCCTTCGTTAGACTCAGTACTGTTCGATGACGAAAAAACTTCGCTCAGGCCTTTCAAAGTTTTCAAGTGATCACTGGCCGATTCGGAAAGACGTAACAACAACGGTCCGGTGCCCTCTTTGGAGCTCATTGCGCTCGACGCAACTTCGTTTAATACAATCCCACTTGACACAACCGCGATGCCAGCCCGCTTCAGTACACTCAATGCGGAGCCTGTCGTGCCCAGCGCAAGACTCGACGATGCCGATCGGGTTTTGGCGATCAGTTCATTAGCCACAAAATCGTCGACTTCAGTGGTCGCGTTCGCGCAACTCGACGCGCTGCTCGGGCTGCCAATGCGCAGCAAATAGTTGGCCGCGCCGGCATAGGCTTTGACGTCGATCAAATAATCGCCCGCCGCGCTGATCCGCACGCATTCATGTCGCGAGC
Organism: Burkholderiales bacterium; assembly: GCA_031415535.1. Classification (GTDB taxonomy): domain Bacteria; phylum Pseudomonadota; class Gammaproteobacteria; order Burkholderiales; family Burkholderiaceae_E; genus JANLTP01. The sequence continues at coordinate 6,937 of JANORY010001311.1, forward strand.
TGTTACCGATCGATCGGCCGCGTAAAACACCGGCAGTGGTGTAGACCCAAAGGTCGAGATCGGTTTGGGTCGGGTCGCCGTTGAACTCCAACTCGACCACCTGGCCGGGCTGCAGGTTGATGCGGAACAAATCATCGATGTCGCCATCGGCGAAGGTGCGACCGGGCGGCCCGCTGCGCGGCCGATTCACATAGCCGCTCACCAGTACCGGGTTCAACAGGCTCTGCGCTTGCGCTACCGTGTCGTTACGCCGCCAATTAGCCTGGGTCACATCGTTGGTGTCTGAGTCGATATCGGCGGTGTCGGCCACTCGAATCGTGCCGCTGATCTCGATCTGAGTGGCGCTACTGCCCGCCGGCGGACCGACGCCAGGATCGACGCCGCAGAAGGTTTCGGCATAAATCACCGACGTCTGGGTGTTGGAGAGCAACGCGCCAATTTGCTGCCGATCGGTGCTATGGATCAGAAAAATCTGCACCCCTGACGCCGGGTCGTGAGCGTTCAAACTCTGGCCGTCAAACGAAGTGGTTCGACTGAGAACAGAAAAGTCGCGTTCGTCACCATCAAAACTAGCCTGATAACTAGCGCTGCCGAGCCGCAACTTGAGTAAGCCGGTTGCGCTTAACTCGAAACTGCAGGTGTTGCCCTTTTCGGTACGGCCAGTCTGCGCGCCGACCAGCAAGGGCGTTAGCGAGACATCATTGCAGCGCAGGAACAGGGTTTCGCCAGCCTTGGTACTGGGTTCGCAAAAGCCAGTGGCGGCTGGCGCGGCAGCGACATTCGGCGCGGCGGGCGCAGCGTCTGAGGGTGCTGCTGGCGAGACGACCGACGGTGCCGTCGGCGCGGGCGGGGTGGCGGCCAGTTGCGAGGGTGAAGC
>JANORY010001312.1:0-7153 GCA_031415535.1 Burkholderiales bacterium
TGCCGGTTGTTAAAAAGACACCCGTGCTGGCGGGCTTGAACGGTACCGACCCGTTCATGATCACCGACGCGCTGCTCAGAAAGGTCATCGACCTGGGGTTTTCAGGCATACAGAACTTTCCGACAGTTGGCCTTATCGACGGAAACTTTCGCGCCAATCTGGAAGAAACCGGTATGGGTTATGGTCTCGAAGTCGATCTGATCCGTGCCGCCAGCGCGCTTGATTTATTGACCACGCCCTATGTCTTTAGCGAACAACAAGCCAGCGACATGGCGCGCGCCGGTGCCGATATTGTGGTCTGCCATATGGGCCTCACCACCGGCGGCTCGATCGGTGCTGAAACGGCGCTCACGCTGAAGGACTGCGTGCCACTGGTCAACGACTGGGCGCGGGCCGCCCGCCAAGTCAACCAGAACATCATTGTGCTGTGCCACGGCGGGCCGATCGCCACGCCACCGGACGCACACTACATGCTTAGGCACTGTCCTGACTGCCACGGCTTTTACGGTGCTTCCAGTATGGAGCGCTTGCCCACTGAAATCGCGCTGACCGAGACGACACGCCAGTTCAAGGCGATCAAAGGTTTGAAACAGAGTTCAAAAAAAGCTGAGAGAAGAGGAGAACCATCATGACCGGCGCTCAATTTGGAGCCTTCATTCTGGGGCTGATTATGATTGCAATAGTGCTTGCAATCATGGTCTGGCTTTTGAATTGGCTGTACTTGCGTTCATCGAAGGAGCGCGCGTTTGTGCGTACCGGACTCGGCGGGCAAAAGGTGGTGTTAAACGGTGGCGCTTTTGTATTGCCGATCGTGCATGAAGTGATCCCGGTCAATATGAACACGCTGCGCCTCGAGGTGTCGCGCGGCCGCGATAAGGGCCTGATCACCAAAGACCGGATGCGCGTCGACGTGGTTGCTGAGTTCTATGTTCGAGTCAAGGCCGAGCTCGATGCCATAGCTTCGGCGGCGCAAACGCTGGGTACACGCACCATGCAGCCCGAGCAACTGAAGGAGTTGGTCGAGGGCAAATTTGTCGACGCGCTGCGTACGGTCGCCGCAGAGATGACGATGGAAGAAATGCATGAAAAGCGCGGTGAATACGTCAAACGCGTGCGTGCGGTGGTGGCCTCCGATCTACTGCAAAACGGCATGGAGCTAGAGACTGTCTCACTGACTCAGTTCGATCAAACCGGCATGGAATTCTTTAATCCATCGAATGCCTTCGACGCTGAAGGTCTGACGCGACTGACCGAACAGATTGAGCGGCGCAAGAAGATTCGTAACGATATCGAGCAAGAGACCATGATCCAGATTCGCAACAAGAATCTGGAGACCGAGAAGCAAGCACTTGATATTGATCGCGATCTCGAATACGCGCGGCTCAATCAGGAGCGTGAGGTCGAGATTTCACGGGCCTCGCAACGCTCTGAGGTGGCCCGCGAACGGGCCGACCATGAGCAGGCCTCCGAGCGCGCCCAGATCGCCTCACGTGAGGCCATTGAGCGAGCTCGCATTGTCACCGAACGCGGCCTTGAGGAAGAGCGGATTGGCAAGGAGCGCTCGATTCAGGAATTGGAGATCGAGCGACGCAAGACCATCGAGCTGGCCGAGCAGCAACGCTCGATTGCAATTGCCGAACAATCCAAGGCGCAGTCCGAGGCACAAGGTGCGGCCGATCGGGCGCGTGCTGAAGCAGTAACCGACGAAGAGCGCGTCTTCACCGCCCGCGAAACCGAGATCGCCGAGCGGCGCAAACGTATTGAGCTCATCACGGCTAGCCAGGAGGCCGAACGGGAGGGCATTCGCCTGACCATGTCGGCACAGGCCGAGAAAATCGCGGCTGGCGATCGCGGCGAAGCGGTCCGGCTCGATGCGCAAGCGCAAGCCGATGCCGAGAAAATCAAGTCGATCGCTTATCGGATTCGCAACGAAGTACAAGCCGAGGGCGCGCGGCTCATGAATGAGGCGCAAAACACACTGACCGTCGAGGCGCGCATGTCGGCCATGCGCATGAAACTGCTCGACAAGATGGAAGGCATCATCCGCGAATCGGTCAAGCCGATGGAGCGAATTGAGGGTATCAAGATTCTGCAGGTCGATGGCTTGGGCGGCGGCGGTGGCGGCAGAAATGGTGGTGGCCACGGCTTCGACGGCTCGAACGCGAGTTTCTCGGATAACGTCGTGAACTCGGCGCTGCGTTTCCGAGCGCAAGCGCCGCTGGTCGATCAGTTGCTGCGCGAAATTGGCGTTGATGGCGGCGATGTCGGCAAGGTCGCCCGTGGCCTGCTTGATCGCGGTCAGATCGGCACCAGCGGCCTTGGCACTGTCGCCAGCGCAACCCCGGTGAATCCGGCCATCGGCAATGACTCAGGATCGGCAAAGTGATCAAGGTATATACCTCGACCGTCATCGAAGCGAGCGCCGATTCGGTATGGACTCATATTCGTGACTTTAATGGCCTGCCGAAGTGGACGCCGTTTGTCGCCGAATCGCGCATTGAAGGCGGTCTGGCGTCCGATAAGGTCGGTTGTATTCGCAACTTTCGCCTGAAAGACGGCGGCATGATTCGCGAACAATTGCTGGCCCTGTCTGACTACGACTTTCAGTGCACCTATTCAATCCTCGAAAGTCCAATGGGCGTTGAGAACTATGTCGCGACCTTGAAGCTGACCCCGGTCACGGATGGCAACCGATGCTTCGCTGAATGGTGGGCCGAGTTTGATCCACCACCAGGCCAGGAGTCGAAGCTGGCGGAGGATATTGGCCAGGGTGTGTTTCAGGCGGCTTTTAATGCGTTGAAGACGTACTTCAGGTAGTAAGGCGCTTGTCGACGTTAAGTAGGGACATTAGGTAATGGCGCGCGCATGCCTGTAGAGCAGCCGAATTCAACAGCAAATGAGCTTGGCGAAGCAAACCTCACGCACCCGGGGTTTGTGCCATCAACTCATGTGGATCCCTTTCCACCAAATACTTCAGCTCAGGGATGACCGAGCCGGTGAAATGCCACTACTTCCCTGAACCGACGCCCAAAAAAATCCTCTTACTCGAAACCGAATCGCGTGCAACCGGGCACAATCAGCCGGTCGTGCGCCACCGTGCTCGCAGACGCGGCACCAGGCAATCCAGGCGAAGTTAGTCGAAACGTCTGAATGCCGGCGGCCGGCTTGGCAAGCGCCGCGGACACATTGGCGCGCGAATGGTTGCCAAAGAATTCGTCACGAGGATGCAGATCCGTAAGAGGCGCATTTGCCGCCTGGCCATCACCGACGGCCGTTACCACCCGGTAGACCAGGCTCGCGTAGTCAAACGGTGCCACTTCGCCGCGGATTAGATGCTCGCGAACCTGTGGCTCTTCGAAGCGTCGCACCAATGCCGCCGCGTCCATGGCGATCGGCTGATTGCTGCCGATCATGACCCTGGCGGGCAGGATCAACACCGAATGCGGGAATGTGGCCTGAAATGTTTCAACACTCCGGCAAGTCGGAGCCCATTGAACGTACAAGCCGCCGGGCGCCAAGCGCGTGCGAACCAATTGCAGGAACTCCCGGCTGTACAGTTGCCCGCTCAATGAGGCTTGCGGCAACAAGGCGTCAGCTTCGATGACGTCGTACTTCCGGGTTTCGTGCGATAGCATTCGACGGCCATCTCCGTATCTGATGCGCCAGCGATTGTCGGCAAACATTTGCGCGCTTGGACTGCCAGGCCAAAGGCGTGCCAGCGACTGATGGACCTCCAGAACCGGCGCCACCAGTTCGACGGCATGAATCGAGGTTCCGGCACGTGCGGCCGCTGCCCAGGGCGTACCGCCACTGCCCACGCCAATGACCAGTACCTCGCGGGGCTGCGGATGCAGCAACGGGCCCACCGCGCCGAGGAATTGATGTATCGGCAGGAAGGGAATGTAGCCCTGTGCAAAGCCTTGGATAAAAAACGGCCCGCCGAGTCCAGTCGTTGAACCGGATGCGTCCCGATAGAACGCAACGCCCGAACGATCCTCGGACCAGGCCTGGGTTTGAGCGCCTTTCGCCTGATGCAATCGTGACCAGAATGTCTGATTGCCAGGCAGCAGCAGGGCCGCCATGAAACAGGCGAGTGCCGCAATCCACTCGGGTTTGCGCCGCCATTTGCCGCGCCACAACCAGCCCAGCATCAAGGCCAGCGACAAGAGCGCCAGCCAGCGCAGCGTTCCCGCCGTACCCCAGACATGCAGCGTTACCAGGCCTGTGACCAGCGCTCCGGCCGCATTGCCCGCGATGTTGGCCAGTTGCACCCAACCGACCCGTGAACCAACCCGCGACAGATCGTTTTGCACAGCCCGCTGAACGAACGGGAAGGTCATGCCGATCACAAAGGCCGGCGGTCCAACCACCAGGGTAATGATAAAGATCATCGCCAGGTAGGGCTGCAGGCCCAGCCGTTCGTTTTCGATATTCAGCCACTTGACCAGAGGCCATTCGGGGACCAGCCACCAGGCCAGCATCATCAGAATTACGGCCAGCACAAAGCCGCCGCCCTGCGCGAGGAAAAACGCTGGTCTGGGATCGGCAACGCGGCGCACCATGCGCGAGGCCACCGCGATACCCAAGCCATCGGCCAACAGGAACACGCCCAGAACGGTGGGGAACAGATAGGCGTGAAACATGCCAATCTGTCCAAGCACCCTCACCCACACGATCTCGAGCGCAACAATCACGTAACCGGAGATAAATACCAATACGCACCATAACAGCAGGCGAGCATCGTCTAACGCAGGTACGACGCCAGCGCCGGGCGTCGGAGTCTCGCTCACATCACGCAACATCCTCCAAAGGGATAAGGCCAGCACCACGGCCAGCAACTCGATCGCTGCCGCCAGATACAGCGTGCCAACGAAACCCAGCACGCCCACCAAAACCCAACCACCAACTACTGCGCCCAGCCCTGCGCCCAGAGTGTTCAGGCCATACAGGCTGCCAATCCGTTCAGCCAGATCACCAACCGAGGTCGCGACCGCTCGCGAGAGTAATGGCAGCGATAAACCCATCAGCGTTGTCGGCACAACCAGGCCCGCGAAACACAAGGCAAATACGGCAGCCGGTTGATCGACCTGGCCGGCAAACCCAGTGGCCAACTGGTCGTACAAAACATAACGCGAGACCAGCGCGAATAGCGCGACGCCCGTTTCGGCCAGCGCAAATCCAAGCAAAGCCTGCGCGGGCGTAAGTCGGTCGGCAAAGCGCGCGCCGACGATCGAGCCAACACCGAGTCCCGCCAGAAAGGCACCGACGACCAGCGAAGCCGACACCGTATCCGAGCCAGCGAACACGCCCAACATCCGCTGCCAAACAATCTGGCACAACAGCGCCGCAAAGCCCGAGGCGAAAAAAGCAATGCGCAAGATCGTCATCAGGCGGCGATCCTGTCGATCCGGTTGGATTGCGGTCATCTGACTATGGCGGCGAGGGCGAATGAGATGGCGCAAACGTACAGCATCGCGATATTGCCGTCAAACGCATAGGCCTGCTACTTCGGGATTCGGGCGATTCGCACATTGAGAATGGCGAGGTGGTCTAACAATGCGGTTGCGACCACCGCGTCGCCGAACACTCTCCGGGGGGGCGGCATCACCAAGTGCATGGTGTCGTCGCGCCAAACAACTTGTAAAGCTACAACCGCCGCGTTGCCGTGGCCCAGTCGATCGTCATCTCTGGCAGCGCCTCACAACGCGCCATGCCGATAAGTTCTTGAATGTCTGGTTTGCCATAGGCACCCGACTCCAGGCGGTAAATTGTCAGCACTTTGTCGATCGGATGAACGAGCCAGTATTCACGCACACCGTGCCGCTCGTAGAGCGACCGCTTGACAATCTGATCGTGGCCGGCAGTTCCCGGAGAGATTACCTCAATGATCCAATCGGGTGCACCTCGAATGCCCTGGACGTCGACCTTTTCGGTGTCACAAACTACGACCAAGTCGGGTTGGACGACAGTGTCGATCGCGTCGTCCGCCTCGGCCAATTTCGGCAGGCGAACATCAATCGGGGCGACGAACACGCGGCAATCGGATTCGTCGAGACGGTCGGCGATCTGCCGCGCCAGGGCGAGCACCAGTTCTTGATGCGAGACCGAAGCGGCGGGTGACATTGCGTAGGCCAAGCCGTCGATCAACTCGTAACGCTGGTCTTCCAACCATGACCGGTAATCAGCGTAGGTATGAGAGTTGTCGTCGCGTCTGGCTAAGCCCATGGTTCACCGTTAGTCGACAATATCTACAGCCCATTGATGATTGCTGATTATATCCACCAGGAAAGCCGCAGACTACCTGATCAAATTACTTCAATTAACTCAACCCATAACTTTTGGCGAGCGTCGTCGGTTGACCGGTAGCACAGCTTCGTGGGATCAAGACGGATTGCCCGAACTGACTCCCGCAGACACAGCCGCTCCCATAGCCAACGCGACCGTGCTGCGCGGATCAAGTGCAATCCGGCCTGGGCACCGCTATTCCCGTAGGAGCCGGCTTTATCCGCCGCATGGCTTCGCTCCCGCTAAGAGGCCCGGTCAGGCGTCCACTCGAATGTTTGCGCGTAAGAACTCGGGTGAAAAATCCGCGCCATTGGGCCACACCAGAGTATTCAATTCGGGGTCTATCCGAAACTGCTGAAATACGGCGGGATCCTTCAAGGGCTCAAACACCTCGCCGTCGAGTTCTCGCGAAAGATCCAAGACGCCCGCGACGCCGTCCGAATAAGTAAGCCACAATTCAAACCCGCGAATATGGCGTGCTTCCATTAGTTTTCGCTTCATCGGCTACTCCAGCGGAGCTATTTTTTGGAGTGATTTTCGCAATATTGCAAGCTGCCAATCATGCCTTAACGCTTCCAAGTGTAACTGCCGCCATTCTTGCACATGCGCCAGCGCGCGGTTGGAAAACTCCCCATTTACTACGCCAGATTCGATCTCCACAGTAATCTCAAACTCGCCCGAGTAGGCGTGAAAATGACCAGGAGCGTGATCCCGGTAATACATTGCGATCACTATTCCCAAAAAACGACTGAGCTCCGGCATAAAACTAGGACCAATTTGGCGGATACATGGTTGGTCAAGTCTGGCGCAATCCGCCATCGCTAGCAATTGCCCTCAATGAATTAAGTCGATTGAGCGCTTCAGGATG
>JANORY010001313.1:0-1809 GCA_031415535.1 Burkholderiales bacterium
CGTTTATGAACCGCGCTGGCAAACGGACAAAGATTCAAGCCAATCACTGCCCGCTCGAACCAGATCAAGGTGGCATCAATGACGTGATCGGTGGGCGTGGACATCAGGAATTATGACTGAGGCAACCGTCGAGTCTGTTGGCGAGTCTGTTGGCGCTTAAGAATGAGTGCGCAGCGACCCCGCCGAACGGCGCCGCGAACAAGCACCACCTGTTACGATTCAGCCATGCCAATTTCAACGCCAGAGTCAACGCCGAAGTCAACGCTAACACCAGAGTCAAGGTCAATGCCACAGTCGATGCCAACGCCAATGAGCTTGCCGTCGCTGCGTGAGCAGATGCGCAGCCTCGACGCCAAAGCATGCCATCAGGATCGGCTGCTTCGATTATGGCTACAAGCCCTACCGCCGCAGACACTGCCGACTCGGCCGGAGCACCATTTGCCGGCGCGCTTGCTGGGCAATCTATCGGCGCTGTTTTCCGATCTGCACGCGGTCACTCGGATCCTGTCGCGGCATCCGGCACAAGACGGCTCAATTCGCCTGCTGGTTGAGCTGCAGGATGGGCAGAGCGTCGAATGCGTTTTGCTGCCGGGCGACGGTCTGTGTGTATCGGTGCAGGCAGGTTGCGCAGTGGGCTGCCTCTTTTGCATGACCGGACGCAGCGGTCTTACGCGTCAGCTAAGCAGCCTGGAAATACTGGCGCAAGTTGTAATGTCTCGACAGATTCGCCCGATTCGCAAGGTGGTGTTCATGGGTATGGGTGAGCCTGCCCATAACCTCGAATCGGTTCTTGAAAGTATCGAATTGCTGGGCGGCCCAGGCGGCTTCGCGCACAAAAGTCTGGTGCTTTCAACGGTCGGCGATCGGCGGCTTCTGGCACGCCTGTCGCGCAATCGCGTCAAGCCCGCGTTGGCGGTGTCGCTACACTCAAGCGATCCGGCACTGCGTGCCCGCTTGCTGCCGAGGGCACCGGCTATCGAGCTGGAGCAACTGGTGCAGGCCGCTGAAACCTACGCGCGTCAAAGTGGCTATCCGACCCAATATCAATGGACCTTGCTGCACGGGGTCAACGACACCGACTCGGAAGTCGAAGGAATTCGGCGCTTGCTGACCGGCAAATATGCGGTCATGAATCTGATTCCCTTTAACAGCGTCGCAGGTGCGGGCTTTAGCCGGCCGCCAGAGGCGCATTGCGAGCGCATCGCCCGTCAATTGAACCGCCTGGGAATCTTGACCAAACTGCGCCGATCAGCCGGGCAGGATATCGACGCTGGCTGCGGGCAATTGCGCGCGCGAATGATCCCGATCCACGCGCAAACGCTTACCTGAGTTGCCCTCGACAACCCTACTTGTACTTGACGCTGCAACCGTAGGGCGTGGTGCTGGCCTGCGAAACCGGTTTGCCCGCTTTCATTTCGTCCAGCGCCGCTGCAACATAGTTGCTGGCCTTCGCAACATCGGCCGGATTGGCTGAACGAATACTGTCGATGGCACCGGCGTAGACCAGTTGTCCCGCCTTATCAATAATGTACATATGCGGCGTGGTCATCGCACTGTAAGCCTTGCCGGTCTTGCCATCGGGATCGAGCAAATAGGGGACGCGTTCGGAACCCTTTTCTTTCATGTAGCTTGCGTAGCCGGCGGCATCACGATGATCGGCATGGCCGGCATGGGTTGAATTGACCGCCAGCCAGACCACGTCGTTGGCCACCTTGCGCTGCAAATTCGGCATATTGGCGCTGTCGTAATGCTTCTGCACAAACGGGCAACCTGGGTTGTGCCATTCCAGTACCACCGTCTTGCCGCGAT
>JANORY010001314.1:0-4021 GCA_031415535.1 Burkholderiales bacterium
TCGCTTTTGCTTTTGCTTTCGCTTTGACCCCATGCGGCTAAAAAATGCAGCCGGAGGTCTTTACAGCACTCTAGGGTGATGTGGGAAGCGTAAGCAGCGCGGCCTAGCTATACTAGAACTATGACTGACGCATTTTTTTCACTCAAATATTTGCTGGCGACCGCCGCGCTTTGGCTCTACCGCCAACAACGGTGCGCCATCGACTATTTAACAACTTGAATTTCTCGAGTTTGCTTGAGGCAACCGATGATTTAATTATTGATCGTAGCTTTCAGTTTGGGGGAATGCTGAAATACTATTACGGCATAGCTGCATGAAACGGGCGGCGCTATGAGCACGCACCCGACACATTTCAGTACGCGCTGCAAAGGCGCAATCGGACCATGCCACTGATCAGTAGTTTCTATGGTGTCCTGATTTACTTGTATTGGCTAGACACGCGCCAGCATCATCTGCCGCACATCCACGCAATGTACGCGGGTGAGGAAGCGGTATTTGGAATCGACGAGGGCGAAGTAATCGATGGGTACCTGCCCCGTCGTCAAACTCGGATGGTGCAGGCTTGGATTGAAATTCACCGCGACGAATTGATCGCTGACTGGACTTTGGCAGTTCAAGGGCAGCCGGTATTTCGTATCGATCCTTTGAAGTGAGGGGACTTCCAACGATGAACCCACGTGTTATTTCCGCATCGCCTCTCGATGACCACAGTTTGTTGATTCAATTCAACAATAAAGAACAACGCCGTCTGGACGTGACACCGTACCTCTCCTATCCGGTGTTCGAACGATTGCGCGAGAACGCGTTCTTTGCACTGGTGCAGGCTGACCACGGTACCGTAAGTTGGCCGGGAGGAATCGACCTGGATCCCGACTCGGTTTACCTGGAAAGCGTGCCGGTCATCAACACAGCCCCAGCGTGACTTGGTCGGCTCGATTTTTGAACACCACGCCATCAAACGATTAGAGCGGTCCGGATCGCCGAAAAATTCGGCGCGAATTCGGCTGCCAACTTCAGATCCCCGAGCCAGCGCGCATAGGCGTCAGCACGATCTCCAGGTTCCAGCCGCAGCAGCGCGGAGGGATGTAATGTGATCAGCACCGGCCGGCCATCGGATCGTCGGCGCCAGCGACCGCGCTCGCTCAGGATCGGCACCGCCACGCCCAGCAATGAGCGCGCCGCGGTTGCACCCAGTGCCACGATTGCTTCGGGTCGCACCAACTCGATCTCGCGCTCAAGCCAGTCCAGACACGCGGCGGCTTCGCTTTGCGCCGGTGTCTTGTGAATCCGCCGCTTGCCGCGAAGCTCATACTTGAAATGTTTGACCGCATTGGTCACGAAGACCTGCTCGCGCGCCCAGCCAAGATCGTTCAGGGCGCGATTGAACAGTTGACCGGCCGGACCGACGAACGGCGATCCGCGCAGGTCTTCCTGATCGCCCGGCTGTTCGCCGACGAACATCAGGCGCGATGGCATCGGCCCCTCGCCAACCACCGATTGGGTCGCCAACGCGCCGATTGGGCAGGCGCGACAGCGGTTGGTGGCCTCATGCATCTCGAAGGCGTTGCTCGGTAACCGATCGAGACCCGCCAGCGGCGAGGCACGCGCCGTTGTTTTCGGCCGGCGCTTGATCGGCTCGCTAGCTTGTTGCTCGAGCATGGCCGTGGTGCGTTGCGGTGCCTGCCGCGAAAGCTCGTCGATCAGCGCGGCTTCGGGCAAATTTTTCCAATAACGCTTGGGCATTTCCTTTTGCATCATCTTTATCTTCAAGCGGGCCGGATTAAAAATGTTGCGGTAGTAGGTGAGCCAGAGTGTTTCACCGGCATCGGCGTCGGGTGCCTGATCGCGTGACACACCCGGTCCGAACGCCAGTTGTTTGCCCTCCCATCGCACACAGAGGCGCGGCGTCAGGATCGCCCAGCGCATCTGCGCGAAGCGACGCATGAAAAATGCTGCGGTCGCCGCGACGATATGGTGTTCGGGTTCGAACCAGGCAGCGTGCAGTGGCTCGGCAATTGGTGGGGCGTTGTCGCCGCTGACCTCGCATTGCCCGGCCGTCAGCGCTTCTTCGACGGGCTCATCGATCCGTCGGAACCGCACGAAGGCCTTCATCTTGTGCTGATCGCGGCGTACCGCCTGCGCCATCTGCTGCAGCAGCAGCCAGTCGGCGTCGAGCGGATCGGCTCGCAAACGCGCGTCGCGCTGCATGCGCCAGAGCAAACGATAGAGCAGGGCGAAGCGATCGGGGTTGCGATGCAGAATAACGGTTTCGCAAAGGCTCACGAACGCAGACGGTGCGCTGAGTCTGGCAGTGGGCGTCGCCTTCGAGGCCGACGCGACTGCCGACGGTGCCTCAACTGCCGACGGTGCCTCAACTGCCGAGGCCGCCTTGGCTGCCGACGGCGCCTCGATTTCATTGCCTGCGAACAGATCAGCACGGTCAGCGTTGCCGGTCTGCCAGACCACCTGTTCCGGCGCAACGCCTTCGCCTGCAAGATCGCGGCACGCTTGTCGAAACGCGTCGAGATCGGTTTCACCGGATAGATTGATCAGCCGCATGATCGCTGAGTACGCTCCAGAATCGCGCTAGTCGAACAGGCTGGCCTGTTGCGCCGTACGAAGCGGCCGCAGCGTACGTACCAGTTGCTCGCTGTCGAGCGCGCCGTCCGGCTTGTGGCCATCGAGCAGCACAAACGGCAGCACCTTCTTGAGCGGCACGTGCAGCCGCGCCAGATCGTCGGCGTGCACACGGCGCTGGCGCCGTGCCTGGAGAATACGACCAACCGCCTTGACCCCAAGACCTGGCACGCGCAACAGCAATTCCTTCGGGGCACGGTTCAGATCGACCGGAAAACGTTCGCGATGTGCGAGCGCCCAAGCCAGCTTCGGATCGATATCGAGATCGAGCATGCCGGCGTCGCCGGCGACGATCTCATCGTGTTCGAAACCGTAGAACCGCATCAGCCAATCAGCCTGGTAAAGCCGATGCTCGCGCACCAGTGGCGGCGATTGCAACGGCAGTGCCGAAGAAGAGTCAGGAATGGGGCTGAATGCCGAATAGTAGACCCGCTTCAAGCGGTAGGCACCGTACAGATTCGCGCTCGTGTTCAGAATGATGCGGTCGCTCGCGGCGTCGGCGCCGACGATCATTTGTGTGCTCTGGCCGGCTGGCGCAAAGCGCGGTGCCTTGGCGCGCCGCGGCGGCAACGCAATTTGTGCGCTGGGCGGCACCGGTTTGGCCGCTTGTTTGGCGTCGTCGATGTGCACGGCCAGACGCGCCATCGAGCGGCGGATCGCTGCGCCGTCCTTTTCGGGCGCGAGATCGGCCAGACCCTGCGCGGTCGGCAACTCGATATTGATGCTCAGGCGGTCGGCAAAACGGCCGGCCCGCTCGAGCAGTTCGGGCGATGCATCGGGAATCGTCTTCAGATGAATGTAGCCGCGAAAATCGTGATCTTCGCGCAGACAACGTGCGACCTCAACCACTTGTTCCATTGTGTAGTCGGGACTCTGAATAATGCCCGAACTCAGGAACAAACCCTCGATGCAATTGCGCCGATAGAAGTCGAGCGTCAGCGCCACCACCTCGGGCGCCGTGAAGCGCGCCCGCGGCACGTTGCTTGAAACACGGTTCACGCAGTACAGGCAGTCGTACACGCAAAAGTTGGTCAACAAGATCTTGAGCAGCGAAATGCAGCGACCGTCGGGCGCATAGCTGTGACAGATACCCGAGCCCTCGGTGGAGCCGAGCCCGCGCCCGCCGAGTGAGTGGCGTTTGCTGGTGCCACTTGAGGCACACGAGGCATCGTACTTGGCGGCGTCGGCGAGAATCGACAGCTTCTGCTCGAGAATCATCAAACGAGTATAGCTGTATACAAATACGGGGTATCCTGTTAGCTCCATAAGAACAGGAATACTGACATAATATACAGTAATGAGTTCAGCACCTGTCAACGCCTATCCTCGTACCTGGAGCGAGTTTCTTGCGCGATTTTCCTCCGAGGAAGCGTGCCTCGCCTAT
>JANORY010001315.1:0-5195 GCA_031415535.1 Burkholderiales bacterium
GCCTTGCTCGGGACCGGCTTCATGGCGGCCTTCGGTATGGTGCCGGCTTATCTGGTCATTTGCGCCTTTTATCTCACTGGCGTGCTACTGACCCTGCAGGTTCGGTATCAGTCGAGCTCGCGCAATAGGGCCCGCGCGACGCCCTCGCCTTGGCGCGAACTCAAGGATGGTCTTGTTTACGTCTGGCACACGCCACGTTTAAGAGCGGCAATGAGCGTTGCTGCGCTGGTCAATCTCACCGTATTCCCGTTTACCACCGGACTCATGCCTTATATTGCCCGCGATATCTTCGGTCTCGATCAGCAAGGACTTGGCTGGTTGGTCGCAAGTTTCGGCTGCGGAGCTTTGATCGGATCGGTCAGCATGAGCGCCTTCGGCGAACGGATTCCGGCTGCGCGCGGTATGTTGGCCGGTGCTGTCGGCTGGCACCTGTGCCTGGTCGGTTTTGTTTTTTCGAATAGTCTTCCTGTGGCATTCGCGCTGCTGCTCGGTGCCGGTTTCGCGCAGAGCATGTCGATGATATCGCTGTCGATCTTGCTACTGCGCACGTCGGAGCCGCGCTTCAGAGGCCGGATCATGGGTGTGCGAATGTTGGCAATCTATACCTTGCCGATTGGGCTGCTGGCCGCCGGTGCCTTGATTCCCAGAATCGGCTTTCTGGTCACCACCTTGAGTGTGCTGGCATTGGGCTTGCTGCTGATGGTCGCGATTGCGCTGATCTGGCGGGTTGATTTGCTTGGGCGCGATGCGGTGGGCAACGCGCGGTGATCCATTAAACTCTTGGATACTCCGAAGCACCCCAACTCAACGATATACCTAGAACCTTGCTCATGAATCATGGCCAGCGCTGATCGAGATCTACGACTCGATTTTTTCCGCGGCCTGGCGCTCTGGTTCATTTTTATCGACCATGTGCCCTCGAGCGTGATCGGCAATCTGACGCTCCGAAATTTTGGCTTCAGCGATGCCACCGAAATTTTTGTCTTCATTTCCGGCTATACGGCGGCAATCGTCTACGGCAAATCGCGCGATGAACACGGCCTGGTGTTCATGACCCTGCAGGTGCTCAAACGATGTTGGCAACTGTATGCCGCGCACATCCTGGTGTTTGTATTCTTCGTGGCGCAGGTCGCCTGGGCGGCGAACCGGCTCGAAAACGCCTCGATTCTCGAGGAACTGAATGTCTCCGAGTTTCTCGAGAATCCGACCCAGTCGCTGGTTCAGGCCCTGTTGCTGCGCTACCGACCGGTGAATCTCGATGTTCTGCCGCTTTACATGGTGCTGTTGCTCGGGCTGCCGCTGCTGCTGTTTCTGGAGCGCTTTTCACGCCGGCTGGTGCTGCTCGCTTCGCTCGCCTTGTGGCTGCTGGTGCAAATCTTCAAATGGTCGTTTCCAATCTACGAAGACGGTTCGGTCTGGTACTTCAATCCACTGGGCTGGCAACTGTTGTTTGTGATTGGCGTCCTGTGCGCGGTCAGCCGCTCTGACGATTCGCCCTGGCTACGCTGGCGCCCTTGGCTGGGGGCCCTGTCGATCGCTTGGCTGACCTTCTCGCTTTTGGTCTGCATTGCCTGGAAATACCCCGCGTTCAACGACCTCATCGAGCCCTATGTCGAATTGTGGTTGTATCCGATCGACAAAAACAACCTGGGCGAGGCGCGTGTGCTGCATTTCCTGGCGGTAGCCTATTTGGCCGGGCATTATGTTTCGGCGGAATCACCACTGCTGCGCTGGCGGGTCCTCGATCCGGTCATCCGCTGCGGTCAGCACTCGTTGTATATATTTTGTGTCGGAATCCTGTTGTCCTTCGTGGCGCACATCATGCTGGTTGAGTTCGGGCGGGGCATTGCAATGCAACTGGTCGTCATTGTTGGCGGCCTGGTGTTGATGTCGGCGCTCGCCTACCAACTGCATTGGTTTCGGGCGAAATCTCGGGATCGTCCCATTAAGACACCGAGTGCAAGCGCTTTGTCGATCGCTGGGCTGTGCCTGGTGATGTTGATCGGATTGGCTCCACAGACAGCGTCCGCCCAGACGGTGGCCTCGTCCTCCAATCGTGAGCAACGTTGTTCGGTGCCGGCGGAATTGGTACCTTCGCAAGATTCATTGCCAGCCCTCTCGAAGGCCTTGAAGGATCGCGCGGCCAGCCCGACGCTGGTGGTGCTCAGCCCACAATCGGGCAGTATCCGTCCCGGCCTGGACGGTGGTCCGACCTACCCGGTGCGACTGGAATCGGAGTTGGCCAGCGCGCTGACAGCGGAATTAAAGCAACGCCGCCTCAAAGTCACCGTCATCGGCAAACCGCGCGCCGCGACCGCCGAGTTGGCCGCGTTGATCGGCAAACAAGTACTACCGCTAAAACCATCACTGGTGATTTGGCAAATCGGCAGGTCGGATGCGCGCAAGGGCATTCCGCCGTATCGGTTCGCCGAGCAACTCGACGCAGGTATTAATCTGCTGCGGGCACAGGGTATCGATACAATCGTGCTCGACCTGCAATATCACCCGCAGTTCGAAGCCTTGTTCCGTACTGACGAGTACCGCAAACATCTGCGTTGGGTCGCGGGCAAACGTGATCTGTCGGTGTTCCGCCGCTATGAGATGATCGAGCACTGGCAGGGCGAAGGCCGCGTCGACCTTGATTCCGTCGGTGCTGAAATTGAAAAAGCCTCGTACGACTTCATCCAGGATTGCGTGTCATTTCAACTGTCACGGATGATTGTCAGCGGTACCCGCCTTGCACGATGATACGCTGCTGATTCTTCTGACCTCATTTTGATCATTACTAACTTCGTTCGCTCGACTTGGGCGCTCCGCCTGATATCGATTTCGGTTTTTGTTGGGGCGTGGGCCGGCGTTGCATTTGCGCAGGTGCAGGATCAAGCGCAGGCGCAAGTTCAAGCTCAGGCGCAAGTTTCGCCTGCAGTGCAGGCGGATTCGGTATCCACTCAGTCCTGCCCGTCAACGCCTGATAATCGCCCACTTGAGGGTGTCTTGCCTCGTTTACAGGGCCGTATTCGCACCGGTGGGCCGCTGACGATTGTCGCGATCGGGTCGTCTTCAACGGCCGGTGCCGGCGCTTCAAGCTTCGAAGGCAGTTACCCGCGACAACTACTGCGCGCCTTGCGGGCGCGTTGGCCTGGCCGAGAGATCGTCGTGCGCAACGCCGGCATCAACGGCCAGGAGGCCGTCGACATGCTGGCGCGACTTGAGGCCGATGTCCTGGCCCCAAAGCCTGATCTGGTTATCTGGCAATTCGGCTCGAACGGCTTGTTGCGCGGCGTGCCCATCGATGCGATGCAAGCGGCAGTCATCAAGGGCATTGAACAAATTCACGCCAGTGGTGCCGATGTGGTTCTGATGAACCTGCAGCGCGCGCCGAGAATCGACGCGTCACCGGCTCGCGATCAGGTGCTTTCAATGATCCGGTCCGTTGCACTGGAATCAAAGTCGGCGCTGTTTCATCGCTATCGGCTGATGGCGGGCTGGTCTGACTCGATGGGCGATGCGTATACGCAGATGCTGCGCGACGATCAACTGCATATGAATGATCTGAGTTACCGGTGCATGGCGGAGGTTCTGGCGGAGTCTTTGGTAGGGGCGGCTCGCGGGCCGTGACCGACGAATTGACCAACCGCCGAAATCGTCAACGATACACTTGGGCATTTCGGCAACGAACTCGGCAAATTTTCTCTTATTCAGCGCTCTAATTTTTATTAGTATCATTTAAATAACAGTTACTTACAGAGCTTGAAAGTCGGCATTTAAGTCGGCAAAATAGCCTGCAATGTACGATTCGCCGCATCAGTTCGAGCCCTTGTTACCGCAGCTCCATGTCGAGACGCTGCGGGTTCGGGCGGCCGTTATTTGCCGCGATTCAACCGGCCTTCAAGGCAAGGTCCATCCGACGACCCAGACCAGCCTTCGCGAGCTCGTACGGTCGATGAATTCCTATTACAGTAACCGGATCGAGGGGCAGAGCACGTCGCCGCTCAATATCGAGCGGGCACTCAAGAAGGAGTTTTCACACGACAGCGATATTGCTCGGCTGCAGCGACTGGCGCTCGCGCACATCGAGGCCGAACGCGAGCTCGAACAGCGCGTCAGTCACCGCGAAAAAGCGCTCAGCACGGAATTTTTGCTGGTGGCCCATAAGGCACTTTATCAACGACTGATGCCCGAGGAACGCACGAGCGACGGGCGGGTCATCGAGCCTGGCCGCGTTCGCACCGAAAATGTTGAGGTCGGGCGACATGTGCCGCCACGCTTCGAGTCTCTGCCGAGGTTTTTCGCGCGATTCGATGAAGTGTATGGCGCCGAGCAGACCTTGGACATGCACTTGATTGCAACCGCATGCGCCCACCACCGTATAGCCTGGATACATCCGTTTCTTGATGGCAATGGTCGCGCTTCGCGATTACAAACTCACGGTGCCTTGTGGCCGCTGAGCGGCGGGCTGTGGTCGGTCAATTGCGGTTTTGCGCGGCAACGAGATGAGTACTACGCTCACCTTGCCAATGCCGACGCGCCTCGGCGTGGTGATCTTGATGGCAGAGGCAATCTGACCGAGGCGGGGCTTTTCGAGTGGGTAGCGTTTTTCCTGTCGATCTGCGAAGACCAGGTTGGCTTTATGAAGCGAGTACTCGACCTCGATGACATGAAACGTCGGATTGAAGCCCTGGTCCTATATCGGGAGCAGACTCAACGGGCAGGCGCGGGCGGAATGCGCAAGGAGGCCATCCTGCCACTTCATTACGCCTTCGCGTCCGGCCCTCTGAGCCGTTCCGAATTTGCGCAGATGACCGGGCTTGGCGAACGCACTGCACGTACCTTGCTGTCGCATCTTTTGAGCACGGGTCTGATGGTCAGCGACAGCAAATTGGGGCCAGTGCGCCTGGGGTTGCCGCTCGATGCCTTGCAGTTTCTTTTTCCGACGCTTTATCCGGAGGCTGCGCAGGGGTTGTAGCGCCTGGCCGCGTTCAGGCGGCAACTGATATTGCCACTGCGTGAAGGCTGACGACTGGCTTAACGCCCAGTCGTCTCGCGACTTGTCGAGCGATTTGACCTGCTTGGCCGGCTTGCTCGACGCCAATATATCCATTCAATATTTATTCAGAATTGCATTAAGATATTGTTATTGTTAACTTAATTTAAGTATTATTAATTCTAATAAAACGTTTAGTGTGAAGTTCGAC
>JANORY010001316.1:0-3639 GCA_031415535.1 Burkholderiales bacterium
AGCAAAGCCGAGATGGACGCGCTGCTTTCGGATATCAATCAGGCCGGGGTCGGTCGCGGATTGCAGTTCGAGTTGTTCAAGCCCGGTGCGGTCGTGGTTAAGGACTATTACGCGGAGCTGCCGATCAACATCAAACTGGTCGGCAATTATCATGATCTGGGCGCATTCACGAGTGACATCTCAAACCTGCCGCGAATCGTCACCTTGAATAATTTGACCATGTCACAACTGGCCGACAAGTCTGGTGGTCTGTCGCTCGAAGCGGTCGCGAAAACCTTCCGTTATCTCGATGCCGAGGAAATTTCAGCACAACGTGCGGCGGCCGCCAAAGCTAAGGCACCAGCGGCCGGTGCTGCTCAACCTGGCGCCAAGCCAGCGGCCAAATAAGGAACGGTTGCGATGAAAACCCTTTCCCGTCTTGTTTGGTGCGTGCCGCTGACTCTGGCGCTGACGGCTTGTGGCAGCGACAAGAATGAACTGATCGCCTGGATGACTGAGGTGCGCAACAACACGCCACCGATCAAAGAGGCCATTCCTGAGCCTAAACGCTTCGAGCCGTTTCGTTATGAGAATCTCGCGCAGATCGAACCCTTCTCGACCCGCAAACTGCAAGCGGCATTCGACAAGCTTCAGTCGCGCAGTAAAAACGGTGTCACGCCGGACATTAATCGCCGCCGCGAATCGCTGGAGAGTTATCCGCTCGAGCAAATTCGAATGGTCGGACATTTGAGTAACAACAAACAGAATTTTGCACTACTGCAGGTAGAGAGCCTGGTCTACCAGGCCAAAGTAGGAAATTACGCTGGCCAGAATTTCGGCGTGATCACACGAGTATCCGAGAGCGAGATCAAGCTCAAGGAAATGGTCCAAGACGCAGCAGGTGAATGGGTTGAGCGCGAAACCGCCTTACGCCTGCAAGAGGGAAAAAATGAAGGCAAAACCAAATAGGCCAACCGCCGTCTTATTCGAAACGCGCGCCCAGCGCGAATCACGTAAGCGGCAATGGTCAATGATGATCGCGACGATCGTTACTGCGGTGCTGATGATCTTGATCAGCACGCCGTCGCGCAGCCAGGAGGGCAACACCATCGAGTCTGTGACCAGCGCATTGCAGGGTTCGACCACGTTCCTGCGCATTGCGATGAAACAAGCACCCGGTGGATCGCCGGTCGGCTTCTCGGTCGCCAATCCGCCGCGTATTGCCCTCGATTTCGCCAACACCGATTACCGCTCAGCGCAGAACACCCTTGAACTTACGCAAGGCGATGTCCGCAATGTCGCAATCGTTCAGGCGTCGAACCGTTCACGGGTCGTATTGAACCTGAAGCGACCGATGACCTACACAACCGAAATTGAAGGTAACGCGATTATTGTCAAGCTCGATCCGGTGATCGCAACCAGCACGAGTCAGCCGCAAACGCCGACCGCCTACAGTTTTGCCAAGGGCGATACGCAGATGCCGCATGCGCTGCGCGATCTGGACTTTCGTCGTGGCAAGGAAGGCGAAGGCCGTGTTGTGGTGGAGTTGTCTGACGGTAAGGTTGGCGTCGATGTTCGACAACAAGGCAAAACCATTGTGGTCGACTTCCAGGGTGCGAAGTTGCCTGATAATTTGCGCCGCCGACTTGACGTCGCTGACTTCGGTACACCCGTTAAGAGTGTTCGTGCCTTTCAGCAAGGCGATAACGCTCGACTCGTCATTGAACCGCAGGGCCTGTGGGAACATAACGCTTACCAAAGTGACACGCAGTTTGTGGTTGAAGTCAAACCGATTCGCGAAGACCCGAACAAACTGGTTCAGGGTTCCCGCAAAGGCTACGCCGGCGATCGGCTGTCGCTGAACTTTCAGAATGTTGATGTGCGCGCACTGTTGCAGGTGATTGCCGACTTTACGAATTTGAATATTGTGACCAGCGATTCAGTAGCCGGCAGCCTGACCCTGCGCCTGAAGGATGTGCCTTGGGATCAGGCGCTCGATATCATTCTGCAGTCCAAGGGACTGGACATGCGCAAGAACGGCAACGTCATTCTGGTCGCACCGCGCGAAGAATTGGCAACTAAAGAAAAGCTCGAACTCGAAGCCAAACAACAGATCTCCGAGATTGAGCCGCTGCGCTCGGAAACGTTCCAGTTGAATTATCAGAAAGCCGAGGCGCTCGGCAAACTGCTGACCGACAGCAAGAACTCCATGCTATCGAAGCGCGGCAGTGCGATGGTCGATGCACGCACCAACAAGATCTTCGTGCAAGACATCGCGTCACGTCTCGAAGATGTGCGTCGCTTGATTACCCAGGTAGACGTAGCCGTTCGCCAGGTCTTGATCGAAGCACGAATTGTTGAAGCCGACGATCGCTTCTCGCGCAACCTCGGTGTGAAGATGGGGTTTAACGATGTGAGTTCGACGGTCTACCGAACCGTGCAAGTAACCGATCCGGTGACCGGTACGACCAGCCCGGTGAACGTGCCGGTTTATGGCGCCGGCCAACGAGTACTCGGCAACACCTATGCGGCGTTGTCGGGTAATCTGCGCGGCGTTGCCGATCAGTCATCACAAGCCGGCAGTGACCTCACCAGCGGCACCAATGCCCAGGGTCTTGGCCGCTCGACCACGCTGGACAACACCAACTTCGTTAATCTGCCGGCGGCCGCCATATCGGGTGCAACGCCGTCTTCATTTGCAATCAGCTTGTTCGGTTCGAGTTTGACCCGATTCCTGAATCTGGAGCTGTCCGCACTTGAAGCCGATCAACGCGGTAAGGTGATCTCAAGTCCGCGTGTGCTGACTGCCGATCAGTCCAAAGCGACGATTGAGCAGGGTACCGAGCTGCCGTACCAGCAGGCCACCGCCAGTGGTGCGACCTCGATCTCGTTTCGTAAGGCCAATCTGAAGCTCGAGGTCGTGCCGCAAATCACGCCTGAAGGCAATGTGATTCTCGACGTCCAGGTGAATCGCGACGCAGTCGGCCAGATTACGCCGGCCGGCTTCGCAATCGATACGCGACAGGTCAAGACGCAGGTGCTGGTTGAGAACGGCGGAACCGTGGTCATCGGTGGTATTTACGAGCAGTTCGAACGCAGCCGGACCAACAAAGTACCGTTCCTCGGCGATCTGCCTTTCATAGGGGCCGCGTTTCGTAATCAGCAAAGAACCAACGACCGAACCGAGCTTTTGGTTTTCCTGACACCGCGCGTCGTCGCAGATGCAGCGTCCAGCCGGTAAATCTGTTCGATAGGCGGTCATTCGCGCACTCTGTCAGGGTATCCAAACCTAGGACAGAGCGTCGGGCGCACAGCCACCGATGACGAGAACGGGAAGAAAATGACCATGAAGCTTGCAAGACTTTTGAACCTATTTCGATCCGGCTGGCATCTCGGTCTGATGCTGCTTATACCTGCGGTTCTGGTCGCTTGTGGTGGCACAGGGGCGGGTGCATCGGGTGGCGCTTCGGCTTCGAGCATTGGCGGGCTGGGTGGAACGGGCGATGGCAGTGCCCAAATCCAGCTCACTTCTGATAAAGCAGTTTTGAATAGCAACAAGTCGACGCCGGTTCAGTTGACCGCTGTGGTGGTCGATGGCAACGGCGTGGTGGTGCCGAGTCGCCCGATTACCTGGCAAGTCAGAGATACCGTTAATCCTTC
>JANORY010001317.1:0-1459 GCA_031415535.1 Burkholderiales bacterium
TCAATTGCCGTTACGAATCGCAGACAAGCCTCTAATTCGATCAAAACCATCATTAGGAGTCATCACATGAAGTATGTCAAATTCGGCAAGACCGGTCTCGACGTGTCGCGGGTATGCCTGGGCTGTATGACTTACGGCGAACCGGATCGCGGCGCTCATGCGTGGACCCTCAACGAAGCGGCCAGTCGCCCGCTGATCAAACAGGCGATCGAACTCGGCATCAATTTTTTTGATACCGCCAACGTTTACTCGGCGGGTACGTCGGAAGAGATTGTCGGTCGCGCGCTGAAGGAATTCGCGCGACGCGACGAGATTGTTCTGGCGACCAAAGTGAACGGGCGCATGCGCAAAGGACCGAATGGTGCCGGTCTGTCACGCAAGCATATCTTTAGTGAGATCGATCACAGCCTGCAACGACTCGGCACTGACTATGTTGATCTTTATCAGATCCATCGCTGGGATCCGGCGACGCCAATCGAAGAAACTCTGGAAGCCCTGCACGATGTGGTCAAGGCCGGCAAGGCGCGGTACATCGGTGCCTCAAGCATGTATGCCTGGCAGTTCTCGAAAGCAATCTACACCTCGCGCGCGAACGGCTGGACCGAATTCATCAGCATGCAAAATCACGTCAATCTTCTGAATCGTGAGGAAGAGCGCGAAATGATGCCGCTCTGTATCGATCAGCGTATTGCCGTCATGCCCTGGAGTCCGTTGGCGCGCGGCCGCCTGGCTCGGCCCTGGGATGAAACCAGCGCTCGTATCGAGACCGACGAGTTCGGCAAGACGCTGTACACCGAGTTTCCGGATGCTGACCGGCGCGTGGTTGAAGCGGTTCAAAAGTTGGCCAGTGAGCGCGGCGTCCCGAGCGCGCAGATTGCGCTGGCCTGGGTACTGCAGAAGAAGGGAATGACTTCGCCGATTGTCGGCGCATCGAAGGCACATCATCTGACCGACGCGGTTGCTGCTTGCTCAATTACCTTGACGGCCGCTGAGATTACGGCGCTCGAGGCACCTTATGTTCCGCATCGAGTAGTGGGTTATTGAGTTAAGCATTCGTACGCGCAAGCGCGGTAGCCATGCCGATCAACTATGCACGCGGCCTGACCGGCCGACTGCGAACCGCAAAGGCGAACCGCCATCTCGGATTCGCGTTGGCGTCCGTGGCCGGCGCTACCAATGCGGGCGGTTTTCTTGCTGTGCAACAGTACACCTCGCACATGACCGGCATTGTGTCGGCCATGGCCGATAACATCGCGCTTGGCGCTTACACATTGGTGTTGGCTGGCGCTGGTGTGCTGATTTCATTCATGTTCGGCGCTGCCGTTTCGGCGATTCTGATCAATTACGCACGGCGCCACCGGTTGCACAGCGAGTACTCGTTGCCGCTGCTCGTCGAAGCGTTTTTGCTGCTGTGTTTCGGCGTGTTGGGCAGTTGGATGTCCGAGATCGAAGGGCTGTT
>JANORY010001318.1:0-1468 GCA_031415535.1 Burkholderiales bacterium
GCCGGTCTTGCGGGCGTCGGCGGGCGGCTGCTGCTCGGTGTCGCGGCCGACCGTTTCGGCGCACAGAAGGTGTTGGTGGCCGGCCTCATCATGCAGGCTGCGATGATCAGCCTCTACCCATTGGCGCGCGATGCCGCGAGCCTGTACTTGCTTGCGGTGCTGTTCGGCATGGCCTATGGCGGCGTGATGCCCTTGTACGCGCTGCTGGTTCGAGAGTTTTTTTCGAGCCGAATCATGGGCACGCTGTTTGGCGCGGTGTCGATGGCGGCAACCTTTGGCATGGCACTGGGCCCGGTTGTAGGCGGCTGGTTGTTTGATCGATATGGCGGCTATGTCTGGCTGTATATGGCGTCGTCTGGAATTGGTGTGGCGGCTGTGGCGATTGCGTGGTTGATTCGGCCGCCCCGAGCGTCGGTGACTCATGGCGCAACGGTGCTTGCCATTCCAACAACATGAGCTACTCGTTTTGAGCTACGCGTTTTCCCTGAATTCGCGTGTCTATCGATTCGCCGATCTGAAGACCCTGCTGGCCAAGGCCACACCGGCCCGCTCGGGTGACTTTCTGGCTGGTGTTGCCGCAGCCGATGAGTCAGAGCGCGTCGCCGCACAACTGGCGCTGGCCGAGGTGCCGCTGAAGCAATTTCTTGAGGACTTGTTGGTTCCGTATGAATCCGACGAGGTCAGCCGTCTGATCGTCGATGGGCACAATCGCGAGGCATTCAAGCCGGTCGGCCATCTTGCGGTCGGCGACTTTCGTGACTGGTTGTTGTCGGACTTGGCGAACGAGCAGTCACTGGCCGCGCTGGCCGATGGCCTCACGCCCGAAATGGTTGCGGCGGTCTCAAAGATCATGCGCAATCAGGACCTGATTCTGGTCGCGCAAAAGTGTCGTGTGGTCTCGCGCTTTCGTAACACTCTCGGTCTGGCGGGGCGGCTGTCAACGCGTCTGCAGCCCAATCACCCGACTGATGATCCGACCGGCATCGCCGCCTCGATCCTCGATGGCGTGTTGTACGCCAGCGGTGACGCGGTGATTGGCATCAACCCGGCGACCGACAACGTGGCCGCAGTGACGGCGCTGATCAACTTGTTGGATCGGGTCATCAGCAAATACGAGATTCCGACACAGTCCTGTGTGCTGACCCATGTCACCACCACCATCGAGGCGATCAACCAGGGTGCTCCGGTTGATCTCGTGTTTCAGTCGATTGCCGGGACCGAAGCGGCCAACGCTGGCTTTGGCATCAGCCTGAGCCTGCTGGAGCAAGCGCAGGATGCGGCCTTGTCGCTGCGGCGCGGGACCGTCGGCAACAACGTCATGTATTTTGAGACCGGGCAAGGCAGCGCGCTGTCCTCGAACAGCCATCACGGCATCGATCAGCAGACCTGCGAGGCGCGCGCCTATGCGGTGGCGCGGGCCTTCAATCCGCTGCTGGTGAACACGGTGGTGGGGTTTATCGGCCCCGAG
>JANORY010001319.1:0-2490 GCA_031415535.1 Burkholderiales bacterium
GCCACCGTCAGCGTCTCCTCGAACAAGTCGCGTTGTGCGCCACTGCCGCCGATACGCACAATGTTGCCGAGATTCGCTTCAAGAGCATCGATCGCCAACCTGGCATTACCCGCAGCGAATGCGTTCAGGCTTTGACATAACTCGATGACTGCCAGACCGGCTGGTAGTCGACCGGCGCGGAGCGCCGAATTGAGCTGTTCGATCAGAATTTCAAATGCGCCGCGTTCTCCGGTGACGCTATACAACGCGGCTACATGAACATCGAGAAACGCCACGGTTGATTGGTAATGGCGTGCTGAGATGAATTCACGTAAGGCCTGCCAACGCGTTGCGCCGGCGGATTGACCAGTGACAATCTGAATACGCCAAAGCAGCGAGACCGCATCGGATGCGGCGGTAATCAATGGTGCCGTTGCCACCGCCGGCGACAGATATTGATCATAAGTGGCCAGCGCGGCGTCGGGGCGGCGGGCGGCCAATTCACCCAGCGCGCAATGCCAACGCAAATGATTGTGCAGCAAGGCCTGTTGTGAATAGTCGGCAGTCAGTGTGTCGATACGCGAAATTGCCTCGTTGGCCCGATTCTGTTCGTAGGCCAGATGGGCGAACACGTGAATCGCGTTGGCGTTGTCAGGTTTCAGTGCCAGCGAACGCTCCAGATAGCGTTCACCCATCAACAACGATCCCGCTTCAATATGCGCCCAGGCCAATGAGCCCAGAAACCACCAGTCATCGCCATAAGCTGATGCCAAACGATCGCTCAGGCTCAGACGCACGGCGTCGTGATCCGGCCGGCCGCTGAAGGCCAGCAGACCAAACGCGCCCAGTGCCATGCCGAGCGCCAGTGCGTCACGCGGAAAATCGTCGAGATGTTCGAGTAACAGGCGCAAGGCCTGCGCCGCATTGCCTTCGATCGCGCTGGCCAGCACGGCGATATGTTGCCGTTCGCGGCGTGAAATAGTCGGCGCGTCACCACTTGCCGCCGCACTCGCCAATCTGGCTGCGGCATCAATTGCCGTGCGCGCAGCGCCCGCTCGGCCCCAGGTCTGGTGCCATCGAGCCAGCCCAGCATGAGCCATTGCAAAGCATGGATCAAGCGCTAGTGCAGCCGCGAACTCAAGCTCAGCGCCGGGTTGTTGTGACAGCAGTAAATCAACGCCGACCTGGTAGTGCGCCACCGCAGTGGTCGACCGAGTGGACAACACAAGACCGTAGCGATCAGTGGACAAGGAGTTCTCCGGATGCGGTTAATGCCGCAGCCGCCTATCGTATCCGATCCGGGATTCAGGTTCCAGGTCGCAGGTTATTGGTTGCAGGTTGCACTATTACCTAAAGGGCGCAGACCTGGTTTCGACCGGACTGTTTGGCTTGGTACAGGCCCTTGTCGGCACGCTCGATAAATTCCTGGCTGGTCTCGGTACCGGTGTATTCGGCGACGCCGCCGGAGATTGTGATCGAGCCGACCGACTCCTCGGAGTTGCGTTTTTTGATCCGGCCGCGCTCGATGGCCGAGCGAATATGATCAGCAACTACGATCGCGCCGCTGACCTTGGTATCGGGCAGCAAAACGATGAACTCCTCGCCGCCGTAGCGCGCCACCAAATCTCGGCCCTTGACATTACCCTTGATCGCCTGGGCAACTGCACGTATTACCTGGTCGCCAAACAGGTGGCCATATTCGTCGTTGATTTTCTTAAAGTGATCAATGTCGAACATGACCACTGAAAACGGTTGGCCGGTGTTCACGCTTTCTGCCATGAACTGCACCAGCGCCATTTCATAAGCTTTGCGGTTTTTTACCTGGGTCAGAGCATCGACCAGCGCCTCGTCGCGGGCGCGTTGCAGCTCCTCGCTCAGACGCTTGACTTCATCCTGGCTGGCATTGAGTTCATTGCGAACCGTGCTCATGGTCTCGCCGAGTTGGGCGGCGTTTACCGCCATCTCCGATACCTCTTGCTGAAGATCTTCGGTCGCTAGCGGCTGTGAAATTTTCTCGCCGAAATGGGTCAGTTGCCGCGTAAAGCTTTCGGTGTCGTCGCCGGCGTTGGCCAGCTTACGATCGAGTTGCGAGACCAACTGGGCGATGTCGGCGCGCACCTTGCCCAGCGATTGTTCGGCACGGTCGACAATGTGTCGCTGGTACAGATCGAAGGTGTAGCCGGCGGTCAGTTTTTTGGCTGATTTCAGTGCTGAATCAATGTCGGTCTTCAGCTTTTCGTTGGCACCGCGCACATAGTCGTACCAGATGGCATAGCTGTGCGGCGTGAAGTCCGCAGCGTGCTTGTTCATCATCGGCAGGGCCAGCCGCAGCAACTCGGCGCTGGCTTCTTCGGTCTCGGGTGAAGTGTTCATTAGGTGAACTTTTCAGTTGCCTTCGTACAAATTATTTGCGAGTTCGCGTGCTCAGAACGGAATCGCGCACCAGGCACCTAGATAGGCGTCTGGTGTGCTCATGTTATAGCTCGTCAGACCATTGCAGCGAATCGTGCC
>JANORY010001320.1:0-2968 GCA_031415535.1 Burkholderiales bacterium
TGGCCGCCAAGCGCGCGGCCAGTGGCGGCGCGCACACCGTCGTCGCCTCCGGACGCGAAGCCGATGTGTTGATCCGGCTCGCGCAAGGAGAGTTTGTCGGTACGCAGTTCACGGCCCAAATGCCGCGCATCGCGGCGCGCAAACAATGGTTGGCGGATCATATTCAACTGCGCGGCAAGGTCAGACTGGACGCTGGTGCAACGCGAGCGCTGACCCGCGATGGCAAGAGTCTTTTGCCGATCGGTGTAGTTGAAGTCATTGGTGAGTTCGAACGCGGCGACGTAATCGGCTGTCTGGATACGGATGGCGCGGAAGTCGCCCGTGGCCTGACTAACTATTCGTCATCCGATGCTCGCCGGATCATGCGCAAACCGTCGGCACAGATCGAATCGATCCTCGGCTACACCCAATCCCCGGAGCTGGTGCATAGGGACAATCTGGTTTTGCGCTAAGAGGGCAAAACCTGCACAAAGCGCCGACGGCGCAAACCCAGTTCTAAGGCATTGCCCTTAGTAGGAACTGGTCAAAAAGTGGCACTGTAAACGCCGTGTCGCCATGCGCGGGGCTGTAGATCATGCCTTTCTTGATCAAGCTGGATCGTAATGGCGCCAGTGACGAAATTTCGCGACCCAGCGCTTGCGCAATATCGCCGGAACGATGAGGTCCCGCGCCAAGGCTCGCCATAGCCCTGACATAGCCTTTCTCACGAGGCGTGAGCCGATCAAATCGCACCCGAAAGAAACTTTTGTCAAGCAGATCGAGAACGATAGCGGTAGCGTTTTCCACGACTACCGCTTCGATGGGGCTGCTTTGCGCTGCGTTCCATACCGCGTAGGCCCAAGCTTGCAAGAAAAATGGATAGCCTTGGGTCAACTTAAAGAGTTGCTGAATGGCATCCGGGGTAAGCTCGCATTTCTCCGCTCGAAGGGGAATTTGAATCGCGTCAGTTGCATCGGCAAGGCTGAGCGCCCCGACCGGCGGGTATTCGAAAAGCCTCTCGGCATAAGACTTGGCGCGACCTGCCAGGCCGACTAACTGCGGCAAGCCCGCGCCAATGAGAATGATCGGCAACTGCTTTTGGGTGACACGATGTAGCGCCATGATCAGTGCACCGAGGTCTTCTTCGGCGAGGTATTGAACCTCATCAATCAACAGGGCCAGCGCTGTTCGTTTCTCGCGAGCAGCCTCACCGATGGCAATCAGCAAGGCAGATAAATCACTTTCGAGGTCACCGCTATCGGCAAGACCTGGCTCGGGCGTTACGGTGACTTCAAAATCTCCTACCGATACCTTGAGTTTGCCCACAAAATTACGTAAGGCTTGCAGTGCTCTGCGGCTTTTATCGGCGGCATTTGCTCCAAGGTTCATTTTTAGCAAAATGCGTCTTAACTCAGGTGCGATGAGTTCCGCTAGTCGTTTGCCTTCAGGCGCTTCAATATGAACCAGGTGTATCGCCCGCGCTTCGGCAAGATCGCCGATTTTGCTCAGCAAGACGGTTTTCCCCACGCCCCGCAGGCCGACCAGCATTAGCCCCTGAAATGATCGGCCGGCGAGCGCGCGTTGAAACACGACATCTGCTTTGTGCAAAATATCGGCTCGGCCAGCCAACTCAGGAGGTGGCGTGCCCGCGCCTGGGGAGAACGGATTGATCGCTTCGAGCATCCTATAATTATACAGAAATTATCAAAGTTATCTTAACTCTTAATAAGATCGATAATAATTGTATAAATGAAGTCGGCGAACGCCAGTTCAAATCGTTGTCTGCCAACAGGTAACGGTATGTATTCCCTGCTCAGCGAATCGACAAACTAAGGTCGGTCTCATTCGCCAAAATGATCTGGTTGTATCGATCGACCAACGCAGTTATGGTGATCCTTCTATTTTCTGTTTTGAATCCACCCAACTCGTGCAAATTGCTCACGATGAATTGCTCTGCGTCCAATATGTCGAGTTTTTCGTGAATGCCGAGCTGGCGGGCAAACACGTCGGCCGTATTGACCATTTCTGCCACCGTAACGATGATTGGATGTCGACCCGACTGAATATTGGCTGAGCATTTTCGGATCACCGACTCGCCAGGCGCGGTGGTGACGTGGATTGACGCCTCGCCGATCTCAAAATCTCCAGAGCGGCCGCTAACTGCATCAGCAACCGAAAATCCGTTATGCGAGAACGTTTCCTGCGGTAGCGCAAGCGACAGCTTTGCCCCTACCAAGTGCTGGAGCATTGCGCCGACAAACATCGTGCCGCCGGAATCTTCCTCCCTGCGCCGCGCTTGAGTAAGCAGGTCTCTAATCACCACGCGCAGCGCTGTTCCATGTTCGTAACGTAACGAAAACGGTTTGGCGTTAAAGAAGCCCTTCGCCTGTTCGATCCACCAGGCTTCCACCTCGGCCGGATCAACAGGACAGGAAAGATTTTGAGCATTCAAAAACTCGAGAAATACACGAATGTTTCCGAGGCTCCCTCGGCTGGTACGTCCCGCTTCCTCAGCCAGGATCTGCGAAATACTGTAGTCGCTGAGGATTTTCTGCACTGCCGACTTTCCCAGCCCTTTGATCTGGCCTTCACCGTCAGTACGCAAGTTATTGTCAGTATCAATCGGTAAGCCTCGCGTTCGAGCGAGCCTCGACGCGAAGATCATCGTGGCGATTTTCCCTTTACTCGTGAGACGCTGTGCCAACTTAAATGTCAGCAGGGCTTTGTCAAGTTCCGAACCTGTTTTGGGTAAGTAGCCAGGGGCAAGTGACTCTGGCGAATCACTTTCATCTTTACTGGCCGCCTTACGAACCATCAAGCGGCTTGTCTAAAGGCGGAAGAGGTGGCTTCAAGGGCTGGTTCGATCAAATGCTTAGCGAGGTAAGCGACGACCGGCACAACCAATCCGTCGCCGGCCAGCATATAGGCATCGTTATACTTTTTCGGTAATACGTAGGAGTCCGGCAGACCCATAAGTCGCGCAGCTTCA
>JANORY010001321.1:0-3810 GCA_031415535.1 Burkholderiales bacterium
ACCAGCAGCGAGTCGAAGTACTCGAAGATTGCTCGGTACTTCTGGTAGATCGATCGGTGTGCCTCGTCGATGACGATCAGGTCAAAGTGACCCACGCCAAAGCGGCGGTGACCATTGTGCGTCTCATCGATCAGGCCCATCATCGTGGGGTAGGTTGAGACAAAAACTCGGCCTTCGGTGTGCTTGTCGGTCACCAAATTCACGGGTGCCGAATCTGGCAGGTGGGTCTTGAACGCGTTAACAGCCTGATTAACCAACGCCACGCGGTCGGCGAGGAAAAGCACTCTCTTAACCCAATTCGCCCGCATCAACATATCCGCCAACGCGATTACTGTGCGTGTTTTGCCGGCACCGGTGGCCATCACCAACAGTGACTTGCGAAAGTTGTCGCCTTCGAAGCTGGCACCTACGCGGCGAACGGCGCGCTGCTGGTAGTGTCGTTCGACAATCTGGCTGTTAATCACAACCTCAGCTAATTTCTTGCGGCTTGTGCGCCGCTGAATCATCAGCTCTAGCTCCTGCTTTTTATAGAACCCTTGGACTGCCCTCGGCGTATACAGGCGGTCGTCCCACATCCAGTGCTCGTAGCCATTGGAGTAGAAGATGATGGGCCGTTGACCGAACATCGCTTCCAAGCAGTCGGCGTAAAGCTTCGCCTGTTGCTGCCCCACCGTAGCGCTCCTCGTGGTGCGTTTGGCTTCGACCAACATCAAGGGTTTCTTGTCGTCGCCCCACAGCACGTAGTCGACATAACCCTTGCTCTCGGCATTGGGCATGCCGACCACTTCGACCTCGAAATTCTTCGCCGGATCCAAGGTCCAGCCCGCCTCCTTCAACAGCAGGTCGAGGAAGGCCTTTCGCGTCTCGGCTTCGGAGTAGTCGTGCGTGTCGGGCTCGGCACTATTAGCCTTCTTGGCGGCGACCACCTCGTCGCGGAGTCTCTGCAGTGCAGTGTCCAGCGCGGCGTTGCTTGCCAATAGGTCGGCGAGTTTTTGGTCCTTTTCGCGGAGCTGGGCGTTGAGCTTTTGCAATTGATCGGCCGTCAGCGGCGCCGACGCCGTCGAAGCAGCCTTATGATCGGGTTTTGGCAACAACTCGGCCCTGAAGCTCTGCCCCGGCTCGGGCCGCCCACTTCGGCCATAGGTTCGAGCCAACCAGTAACAAAAATGAAAGAGCTCCCGCGTAGTCGACAGCGCGTCGGTCGCGGCCACCTTTTTGGTGCTGTGTACCGCAAGGTTGCCCAAGTCCTTGATGAGCCGGGCCTTGGTAAACAGCGCGTCGCCTACGCCAACCCGAAAAGTAGGTTCGTGAATCAGGGCACTCAGGTTGTCCTGATAAGGCAACTTGAAGGCCTTATCATGCGTAAACAGCCAACTAACGGCCAGTTCCAGCGCACGTCTTGCGTAGAAACACGAGGTGCGGGCATCGCTGTGTGCAGTTCCTTCGGCCCTGCTGGCGGCCTCGAAAACGGAGGCCCATTCGTGCTGGAGGAAGCTGAAGTTGCTCACTGAGGGATCTTGGTGCTGGGGACTGCGGAATTCGCCCCTGGGACGACCCGGCGCGCGAGGGATTCACCTGTCAATGCCCGCACAGACCGCTGGCCAGACCGACGAATTGCAATAATTTGGCGACCGATTGCAACCAACCGAGCAAACCAAGCCATTGAATCACTTAGTTTTTTTCGATTTGATTGCAACCTGAGACCGTCTAATTGCAACTTATTGCTCCGGAATCAATACGGCGGGCTTAGGCCCCGGCAGCCAACGCGCGCCCCGCGTTCTGCCAAGCACGTGCACAAGCCCTTGGGCTGCCAATTCACGCAGCAGAACCTGAATCTCACTGCGCCCCAAGCTCGGGAGCACCTGCCGGAATTCGTCCATTTTCGCTCCAGTACCCTTGTTGCCCTCGATATGTCTTATCAGCAGCAATTTGTTGGTTTCGCGGTCCAACCCCTTCTTGCGCGTGTACACGCCCTTGGCGCCCAAAGCGCCGTACAAACGTTGCGACAGCAGATACCGAATGGCCTTGCCGCGTCCGGTCGATTCAACTGCGCCCATTTCGACCAGGCGCGGCAGGCGAGAACGGAGTAAGTCGTTTAGGGGTTGATCGCGGCGCAAATGGTCCAGCACCAAAAAATCATGGGTGGAAAGTCCGCGCAAAGTTTCTTCACCCAGCCACTCCATGAAGCGTACAAAGGCCGGATCACCGACCAGCCCGGGCAACGCCAAACGAACTTCATGAGCACTCGTGCCAGCAAAATCCGGCAGCGCCTTGCCCTGGCGAATGGCGCGCTCGAACATCAGGTTCATGCCCTGGCCGGACCGCTCGATCAACCCGCAACGTGCGAACGCCTCCGCCAGACGTCGGTTGCGCGGATTCTGTTGATCCAGCACATTGGCCTGCGTGATGCCCGGAGGAAATCCACCCGGGCTGACCACCTCCAGCCGCTGCGCGAACTGCCGCACGAAAATGGAGCCGCCCAGCCGGTAGTCGCGATGCGCCACTGCGTTCAGCAAGGCCTCACGCACCTGCACTTCGTCAAAGGTAGCCACATCCATCACGAACAGACCATCGCGATAAGCCTGCCGCTCATTGCGCTTGTTAATGCGGGCCCACAAATCGTCCTGCCAGGCGAAAAATCCTTGGCGGTATTCCTCGCGTTCGGCTGCGGGGCCCGAGGCTTCGGAAGAGCGGTATTCAAATACCAGTTCGGCCTGCGCCAGGTGTCGCCCCAATGCTGCCCGGCTGCCAAACAAGATTAGCGCCGCATAGGTGACGCCGCCCTCCACCAACAATTCCGCGTTAGTCAGCGTATCGGCATCGCTCCAGTCGACCTTGCGCGCATCACCCGATTTTTGCGCCCAGCGCATGCGGAATATCGCCACACCTTCCGGCGACAAGTCAGCCTGTGAGGTGCCGGCGCAGACTTGCGCCGAAAAATCCGGGCCGGCCTCAGCAAAGATAGTTTTCAGCTCAACGTCGGTTAGCGCGGCCAACTCGTCGCCGGCTCGCTTAAGGTAACGCCCATCGATCTGCCAGGCCGTGCCGGGTAGGCGACTGGGCACGTGTACCACCAGCACTCGGCCTTCTGGCGTGTGCATTTCTTCAACCGGAATTCGGTGCAGTAGTCGTTGGTGCAGACCCGCTTCGGTGCGGCCAGGCTCCTCAAAAGCTGCGGTGCCGACCACCTGGCGTGGCCGCCGGTCGCTGACGCCCAGAACGATTTGGCCGCCGCCCTCGTTGGCCAACGCCACGCAATACTGCAGAAGCTTATCAAAGTCGTAACGCGCCTTCGCCTCCTTGAACTCAAGCCGCGCACCTTCTGGCTCGGCCAGCCATTGCTGCAGTTGCTCGGGCGTGGTGGGCATCTTGGCTGTGAAGCTAGGAGAGCTGACTGCGGAAGGCACGGTATTGGAGGGAGGCGAAAAGCGCGTCGGTTTCGGCGAGGGCGGCACTATAAGTAGCCCTCAGGGATTCGATTGCATGGATTTGGGTGACAAACATGATTTGCGTTGCAATGGGCGGAAGGAGCAACGGAAAGTCGCGCAGCTGCGTCATGTTGATTGAGGCTATGCCAGTCGTCTGCTTCGCAGAACGCAAGAAGTAGCTCTTACCACGTGCACTACCGACCAGCCAGTTCAAAAACAGAGGCAGTACTTTGTCGCTGGTCAATCGCACGCGAAAGATGTGGTTTTGGTGAATGCACTCTGGCAACTCGTCATTCCACAATGTGCCTCTGCCCAATTTATCTGGGTCCCCGCCCTCTGTTAGCAGCAGGTCGTTGCGCTTGAGGCGATAGCGGGAAATCTC
>JANORY010001322.1:0-1325 GCA_031415535.1 Burkholderiales bacterium
GCTGCTTCATCAGAACACAGGAACGCCGCCAGATTGGCGATGTCTTGCGGCTGCCCCAAGCGGCCGATTGGATGCTGGGCAACGATACGCGCATTCAGGTCGGCATCGTCCATCGCACGCGCAATCATCGGCGTTTCGATAAAGCCCGGGCCAATCGCATTGACGCGGATCCGATCTTTGGCGTGATCAACTGCTGCGGTGCGGGTCAGTCCGACCACGCCATGTTTCGATGCGGTGTAGGCGGGTGTACCGGCCATCGCGCGGGAGCCGAGAATGGAGGCCAGATTGACGATTACGCCGCCGCCCTGCTTGATCATGACCGGCAGTTCGGCGCGCAGACAGTAAAAGACGCCGCTCAGATTGACATTGATCACTTGCTGCCAGGCTTCCAGGCTGTAGGCCGCCGTTGGCACACGACCGCCGCCGACGCCGGCGTTGTTGATGGCGAGATCGAGGGCACCGTGGCGCGCTACCACCGAGTCGACCATGGCCTGCACCGAAGCGGGATTGGCGACATCTACTTCGATGAACAGAGCACGGCCTTGGGCTTGCTCAAGGGTCGCGGCCGCTTGCGCACCGGCCTCGGCTTGGGCATCGGCAATCACAATTTGCGCGCCCGCCAGCGCGAAGGTTTTGGCGCAGGCCAGCCCAATGCCTGAAGCACCGCCTGTGATGAGGACAATCTTGCGTGCGAAATCGAATTGAGTCATTGGTGCTCCTGACGGTGACCCCAGGCCACAAAGTTTCCGTTCCTGAACTGTGGCTTGCCGTAACGAAGCTCGGCCCCTTGCAGATCGGTCACTGCGCCGCCAGCGGCGCGCACGATGGCATGCCCGGCGGCCGTGTCCCATTCCATGGTCGGTGAGAGTCGTGGGTAAAGGTCGGCCTCGCCAGCGGCCAGCAAGCCGAACTTCAACGATGAGCCGATCCGGACCCGCTCGCCTACTGGCCAGGGCCGCAGGTAATCGTCAAGATCATCGTCGCGACCGTGTGAGCGGCTACAGGCAACGATTAGATTGGTGGCGGGCACGGTGCGACACGCGATGTTCGTACGCAGACCAGCCCGCTCCTGAAAAGCAAAGCCTCCAGGCCTCGCAACTGAGGCAAGCGCCAGGTCGCGATTTCCGTAGTCGGTAACAGGGTAGTAGTAACCGGCAAACAATCGATCCACAGCGGGCGCGTACAAAACGCCCAGCACCGGCAGTTGATCCTGAATCAAGGCGATATTGACCGTGAACTCACCGTTCCTCTTGATGAATTCGCGGGTGCCATCCAGTGGATCGATCAGCCAGAATGACCGCGCAGGGACCGGCTTGTGGCCGGCC
>JANORY010001323.1:0-4300 GCA_031415535.1 Burkholderiales bacterium
CAAAGCCGGCATTGTTACCGGAGCTGGTCGTGGCATCGGCCGCGCCGTTGCGCTGTTGATGGCCAAAGAAGGCGCCAGCGTCATCGTCAACGATCTCGGCGCGGGACGCGAAGGCCAGGCGACCGGCGACCGGTCGGCTGACCAGGTCGTCGAGGAGATCAAGAAGGCTGGCGGTACCGCGATCGCCAACTTCGATTCCATCGCCGACTACGCCAGCGCCGGCCGCATGGTGCGCACCTGCGCCGACACCTGGGGCAAGATCGATTTCGTCGTCAACACGGCCGGCATGCTGCGCGAGCGCATGATCTGGAACATGACGGAAGAGGACTTCGATGCCGTCATCAACGTGCATCTGAAGGGGCACTGGAACATGTGCCACCACGCCATCAAGCTGATGCGCGGGGCCAAGTTCGGCCGCCTCGTCAACTTCTCCTCCGACGCCTTCAAGGGCTCGGTCGGCCAGTGCAACTACGCCGCCGCCAAGGCCGGCATCATCGGCCTGACCCGATCAATTGCCCGTGAGACCGCCAAGTTCGGCATCACCTGCAACGCATTATGCCCAGCCGCCGATACCCGCATGATGATGAATGACGCGGTGATCGCCAACCAGAAGCGCAAGCTCGAGGCGGGTTTGATGACGCAAGAGCAGTATGACCGCTTCTTCGTCGGTCGCGGCCCCGAACATATTGCACCGATGGTGGCCTATTTGTGCACCGACGGCGCCGATGTCATCAATGGCCACGTTTTTCATGTCGAGCGAGGTCGTATCAACAGTTACTACTATGGCGAAGACTTCAAGACCTTGACCAATGACGGCTCGGTATTCACGGTCGAGCAATTGATCGAACAGATTCCTGCGACGGTCATGCGAGGCCTCACGCCGGTGGTGCCGACGGTGCGGATGCAAGACGCAGTCCGGGCCGGCGACGAGAAAAAAGTGCAATGAAAAACTGATATGAAATACAGCTTCACCCCCGAGCAAGATGAGTTCCGGGCGAGCCTGCGCCGTTTCCTGACGGATCGCAGCGCCGCCAAGGAAGTGCGTCGACTGATGGACACCGAGGCCGGCTGGGAGCGCGCGGGCTGGAATCAGTTGAATCGCCAGTTGGGTCTGGCGGCGGTTCGTATTCCCGAGGCGCTGGGCGGCCAAGGCTTCGGTTTTTCCGAGCACTGCATCGTGCTCGAAGAAATGGGACGCGCGTTGCTGTGCGCGCCGTATTTTTCGACCACGGTACTGGCTGCCGGAGCGATTCTGAATGCCGGCTCGCCGATTCAACAGGAGGCTCTGCTGCCCGCCATCGCGGCCGGCAGCAGTACCGCGACCCTGGCGGGCGCCGAGGACAGCGGACATTGGGATGCCGGCAGCACCCGCTTGACGGCAACCCGCTCGGATTCCGGCTACCGACTGAATGGCCACAAGAGCTTTGTGCTGGATGGCCACACCGCAGATCTGCTGGTCGTGTTGGCCCGTGCGCCCGGATCCACCGGCGAATCCGGCCTGTCACTGTTCACGGTTTTAGGCAGTGCCGCCGGTATCAAGCGCCGACCCTTGGTCACGATGGATCAAACCCGCAAGCTTGCTCGTCTTGAATTCGCCGAGGTGCAGGCAGATCTGCTGGGCGACGAAGGTACGGCCGCCGCACCCTATGCACGAACGATGATCGAGGCGGCGGTCTGCCTGTCCAATGAAATGGTCGGCGGCATGGCGCGCCTGCGCGAAGATGCGCTCGCTTATTCGTTGATGCGTATGCAGTTCGGCCGCGCGATCGCGTCTTTTCAGTCGATGAAACACAAACAAGCCGACATGTTGCTGGAGGCTGAACTGGCGAAATCGGCGGCCTATTTTGCGGCCGCCGCGCTTGATGACGGCGATGCGGATATTGCCGCGACCGCATCGCTGGCCAAGGCATGTGCAAGCGAGGCGTACATACAAACCGCTATTCATGCGATTCAGATTCATGGCGGAATCGGCTTCACCTGGGATCACGACACTCATCTTTGGTTCAAGCGCGCGAAAAGCTCCGAAGTCCTGTTTGGCGATGCCCATCATCATCGCGAGCAGATGATGCAGCATTGGGCGGCGTGAGCCGATTCTGAAAGCGACGAGCGATATGACAACGCAGAGTGAGCATAGCAACAGTGGCCAGACGTCAGGCGCTATTGCACCGAGCACAAGTGCACCGAGCACGAGCGCGACGAGCCAGAATGGGCGAAACGATTTATCCGAGGCGGCCGTGCGCGCTGCAGT
The DNA here is from genome assembly GCA_031415535.1 of Burkholderiales bacterium. Taxonomy (GTDB): domain Bacteria; phylum Pseudomonadota; class Gammaproteobacteria; order Burkholderiales; family Burkholderiaceae_E; genus JANLTP01. Next base: position 2,249 of record JANORY010001323.1, read on the forward strand.
CCGTGCCTGGCTCGAAGCCCACTGGCGATCCGACTACAGTTTGATTGACTGGCGCAACAAACTGGTCGATTCTGGCTGGGGTGCGCCGCACTGGCCTGGTCATTGGCATGGCCGTGATTTGCCGGTAGGGTTGTTGCCCGTCGTCGAGGAGGAGTTCAAGCGTGTCGGTGCCATCGGTGTTGCCCGGGTCGGCATTCGAGTGCTGGCAGCGGCGACCATTCTGGCGCACGGCACCGACGCTCAAAAAGAGCGCTTTCTGCGCAAGAGCCTGACCGGCGAACATGCCTGGTGTCAGTTGTTCAGTGAACCGGGCAGCGGCTCGGATGCCGCCGGTGCCGTCACGCGCGCCGACCGCCAAGGCGACCACTGGTTGGTCAACGGCCAGAAGCTCTGGACTTCGGGCGCACAAAAAGCCGATTGGGGCTTGTTGCTGGCGCGCACCGACTGGAGTAAACCGAAACACGCGGGTCTATCTTATTTCATCATCGATATGCATCAAGTCGGCGTCACGGTGCAGCCGCTCAAGCAAATGAATGGCCACGCCACCTTCAATCAAATTTTTCTGACTGATGCGATCGTACCCGCCGATGCGCTGGTCGATCGCGAGGGCAATGGCTGGGCGGTCACCAACACCACGCTGATGCACGAGCGCCGCATGTCCGACAGTCTGCGAAGCTGGGCCACCGGTTCCGAACAGGTGGGCCGCACTTACGAGGAGGAGCGCGCCGAGATTGCGATCGCGCTGGCACCTTACAAGTGGTATCCGCAACGCGCCGGTCGGGTCGATCTGGTCCTAGAACGTGCGAAGGAAACCGGCAAACTCGGTGATAGCGTGGTGCGCCAGGAAATCGCCAAACTGCTGATCCTCGCCAAGACCGCTGAATGGACGGCGCGTCGCGCTCGCGCCGCGCACGAACAAGGCAGACCGCAGGGTCCGGAAGGCTCGTTAGGGAAACTGGCGGCCAGTAACGTCGCGCGTGCCGCCGCTCGGGTACATACGCTGATCTCCGGGGCCGATGCTTTGCTGAGTGGCGCCGATGGTGCGTTGGACGGTACGATCGCAGAAATTCTGGTGTCGGTACCAGCAACATCTATCGCGGGTGGCACGGACGAGATTCAGCTCAACATCATCGCCGAGCGGGTGCTGAACATGCCTCGGGAAGTCAGCATTGATACCGGCATGGCGTTTCGGGATGTGCCTCGAAACAGGGCGGGTTAATCCGAGTCTATTTGGGCAGCGCCAACTGGATGCAGATCGCGTCTTCCAGAGACATCATGTCGGCCTTCGACAAGGTTCCGAGTTGATTCTTCAAACGAGCCTTGTCGGCAGCCATGATCTGATCGGCCATGACCTTGCTCGCCTGGCCGGCAACATTCACCAAAGCCTCGCCGGGATAAATTCGTTGGACGTTGCTGCTGAGCGGTACCACTACGACGCGCGGCAGGTTGCGATTCGCCGAGTCGTTGCTGACAATCACGGCGGGTCGAGTTTTCCGAATTTCGCTTCCGACCGCAGGTTCAAATTCGACCCACCAAACCTCACCGCGGGTCATCGGCGAGGTCCTTGGAGAGCGCGCTGGACCATTCCGCGGCTTGTGTCTCGCGATCCTTATCGGCGGCCATCGCTCGGTAGCCTTCATCCAACGCCGTATCGATCACATGTGGCCGTACCAGGTCCTCTATGAACTGGCTCATGCGCCGCTTGCCGACCATTCGGTAGAGACCGTTATAGACAGCCTCGTCCAGCGTTATCGTCATTCGTTTGTGCATTCGAAGCTCCAATGCGTAATGCGTATTACGCCTTTTAGCATCTGAAAACGGGTCTAGTCAAACAGAATGCGAGCCAGACACAAATTCAGCGCCAGAGTCCGAATCGAATTACGTGCCCAGTTCAATGGTCTCGGCCAGCGGCAACCCAGGCGGTGCCTCGTAATGCGCCAGCAAGATCGCCCGCGTTGGACTCCGAGCGGCGATCCTGAGTTGCTGCATCACGAATCCGATCGAAGCCGTGTCCAGCGCCGCAAAAGGATCGTCCAGCAGCGTCAATGCGGC
>JANORY010001324.1:0-3446 GCA_031415535.1 Burkholderiales bacterium
GCGCAGCACCGACGGCAAACGTCCACATGTAAACTTTTTTCGGGTCGTAACCCAGTGCCGAAGCAACGTCGGCACTTTGCATCGCGCCGCGCGCGATCAGCCCCAGCCGGGTATAACGAATCACCAGCCACATGCCCAGCATCATCAGGATTGCGATGGCAATGATAAAGAGGTTATAGCCACCCATCTGGTAACTGCCCAAGGTGTAGGCTGGAATGGGTGCCGGAATACTGACGGCAGTATTACCAAAAATCAGCGACACCAAACCCACCAGGAACAGGCTCAAGCCCCAGGTCGCGAGCATGGTGTCGATCATCCGCCCGTACAGGAAGCGGATGACCAAGCGTTCAATAATCAAGCCGATGATGCCGACCACCAGGGGCGACAGAATCAACATCGCAAAATAAACGTTGATGCCCGCCTTGGCGGCGGCAATGGTGGTGTAACCACCGATCATCACAAACTCGCCATGGGCCAGATTGATCACGCGCATCATCCCGAACACCACCGCCAAGCCGGCGCTGGTCAGCGCAAGGAAGGCGATCATGTAGAAGATTTCTAGCGTGACAACGCCGGCATAGTCCATGTCGTGTTTGTGCCTCTGCTTCGGTCTTTAGATCGTGATTTCAAACTGCTTGTTGATGGCCGGGTCTTTGATCAGATCACAAACCGCCGCCGTGTCGGACGGAGGACGCGCTTTGGCGGTTTGCTTGATCGTCAGTTTCTGGCCCTTGACCTCGATCAGATGCACATCGAGTGAAGCATGGTTGGTCTTGGGATCCATTTTCAGCGTACCTGCGGGACCGGTCACTGAAACCCCACTGGCCAATGCTTTGGTGATCGCAGCACGGTCCAGCGAACCGGCTTTCTTGACCAATTCGGCCCACAACATGATGCCGGCATATTGCGACACCGCTATTTCGTGGACCGGCTTCACATCGCCGAACTTCTTTTGCCAACGCGCCAGAAAGTCCTTGTTACCCGCTGACGGATCTTCCTGCGAATAGTTGCTGGCGCACAAAATACCTTCGCCTTCGGCGGCTGACAGCGCGCTTTGCTCGTTACCGGCGCCAAAGGTGGTCGAGATCATTGGGATCTTTTTGTTCATGCCTGAGGCGGCCCATTGCCGATAGAACGACATGTGCGCGCCGCCGACCAGCGCGGTCGAGATGAAATCGGGCTTGGCTTCCTGAATCTTCGCAATGGTCGAACCGAAGTCGGCCACGTCGAGCGGAAAAAACCCGGTTTGAACCGTCGAGCCACCGGCCAACTTCAAATAGTGCTGAATCCACTTGGCGGTGATCTGTCCGTAGTTATAGTCGGCCGCCAGAATGTAGGTCTTCTTGCCCCAGTTCTTCGACGCCATTGCAATCAGCGGCTCGACCGCCTGCGCGGGCGTCGTGCCGGTGCAGATTGTGTTGGCATCGCAAACGCCACCTTCATAGCGCGTGTTGTAAAAGTACAGTGTCTTTGAGCGGGTGAAGGTCGGGCGGATCGCTTCACGCGAGGCCGAGGTAATGCCCCCTTGCACGACATCGACCTTGTCGTCGCGCACCAGTTGCTGCGCAAACTTGGTGTAAAGCGCAATATCGGATTGGGTATCGTACTGGATCAGTTTGATTTTTCGACCCAACACGCCACCGGCCGCGTTCAGTTCTTCGACCGCCAATAGAGAGGCTTGCACCATCGGCTTGCCGTAGATGTCGAGGCCGCCCGAGGCATCGAGCACGGTGCCGAGTTTGATATCGCCACTTTGGGCGCGAATGATGGCCGGAAAACCGGTAACGGTTGCAGCGACACCGCTGGCAGTGAGAAATTTGCGTCGATTAATGGTCATGAGAACTCCATGGTCAGGGCTAAACGTTGATAACAAGTGAAAAATGCGATGACTAGTCTTTGGATTCTTTCGGTTTCGGCATCGCGGAAGAAAAATCGTAGCCAATTTGTTCGCCGATGCTCTTAAGCGCCGGCAGTTGCAAAGCCATGCCGAGAATACTGTCCATGACCTGTGCGACCGGTGCCTTGTTGTTGCCGTCGACAACAACATTCGCGTTGCCGTTGGGCGCACCGTTCACACCACTGAAGTTGGCGTTTTGACCGCCGCCAAAGCCGGATAACTGATGAATGCGAATACTCTCGATTTTTTCTGCCGGCTTGACCATCTGCGCGACGATCTCGGGCATCTTGTCAAGCCGATACTGTTCGAGCTCCATGGCCATTAAGGCGTCGCTGCGCGAGTTCTTGGCTGCAATTAATGCGCGCGAACCCTCCGACTCGGCCAACATGCGCAGCCGCTCGGCCTCAGCCTGCGTTCGGGTAGCCTCGGCCTGCGCGCGCGTACGCTGCAACAAAACACTGGCTTCGGTCGCGGCGTTGGCCTCGGCCACCTCGCCCGCCTCGGCAACGCGCTTGGCGGCAATCTCACGCGAGCGATCCGCCACCGCCCGTTCGCGATCAGTCTGTACTTTCTCCTGCGCGAGAATGACCTCCGACTTGGCCAGTTCAGCCTGCGCCTGCGCCCTCGCCTCCTCGGCATGTTTGCCGGCTAACTGGATCGCACTGTCGACCTTGCGAATCTCGGAGTTCAACTGCGATTCGATTTCGGTGCGCCGCAACTCGCGCTGCTTGGCGATCTCGAGCATCTTGGTTTCGCGCTCGCGATTGATTCGGGCCCCTTCGGAGGCGACCAGCGACTCTTCTCGGGCCTTGGCCGACTCGGCATCGCTGACCGCTTTGCTGCGATCGATCTCCAGACGCTGCGCCAGTTGCGCCTGCTCCTCTTGCTGGGTGATCGTCAGTCGCCGCTTGGTCGCTTCGAGCTGGGTCTGACGCACCGAGGTGTCCGCATCGGCTTCAATTTCGGCGCGCTTTTTCTTGTTGATCGCAATGATCTCGGCGAGTTTGCGCATACCAACCGCATTAAACGCATTATTTTCATCGAGCGCCGAAAACGCCGTCTGGTCCATCCGCGTCAGCGAGACTGAATCGAGCAAGACACCGTTCTGGGCAAGATTCTCGCGCACCAAATCGGCCACTTTGCGCACGAACTCGGCGCGCCGCTCGTGTAGCGCATCCATGCTCGAGCTGGCCGCAATCGCTTGCATCGCATCGACAAAACGGCCTTCCAGCAAATTGCGAATACCCTCCGAATTCAACGACTTCGAGCCCAGCGCCTGGGCAGCGGTAGCGACGCCGTCAACGCTGGGCTGAACCCGAACGTAGAACTCCATTTCGGCATCAACGCGCATGCGGTCTTCGGTAATCAGTGACTTCTCGTTGATGCGGCGCACGTCAACGCGAATCGTGCGCATATTGATTTCATCAATCCGGTGCAGGAACGGTAACGCCAATGCGCCACCGGAGATCACAATGCGCTGCCCGCCGAAACCGGTTCGGATCAGCGACAGATCGCGGGAGGACTTGCGGTAAAAGCGATTCAGGAAAAT
>JANORY010001325.1:0-7426 GCA_031415535.1 Burkholderiales bacterium
CGCGCCGCACCTTCATGGTCGCGGTCACTTCACCGTCGTCATGATCCAGCTCCTTGGTCAACAGATGGAACTTGCGCACCTGCTGGACTTGCGGCATCTTGGCATTGACCGCGTCGATTTCAGCTTGAACCAACTCACGCACCTGGGGCAACTCGACCAGGCTCTTAAAATTGGTGAATACATAATTCTGCTCCTCGGCCCAGGTGGATACCGAGTCGAAGTTGATCTGCACCAGCGCCGCTACAAAACGACGCCGGTCTGCGATCACAATTGCCTCCTTGATGTAGGGCGAGAATCGCAGTCCGTTTTCAATTTCCGACGGCGTAATGTTCTTGCCACCGGCGGTAATCATGATGTCTTTTTTTCGATCAATCACGCGCAGCTCCGGCCCGTTCGGTCCATCCTGCCAGCGGCCGACATCGCCCGAATGTAACCACCCTTGCGCGTCAATCGCATCACGCGTGGCGGCTTCATTCTTGTAGTAGCCGCGAAATACACCGGGCCCGCCGATCAGAATCTCGCCGTCGTCGGCGAGCTTCAGCAGCACGCCGGGCAGCGCGGCACCTACCGTGCCGATCGGCGAGGCCTCGTTAGCCTGCAAAGTTGAAGCGCCCGACGCCTCGGTCATGCCGTATGCCTCGCGAATCGGCACGCCGAGAATCCGGAAAAAATGCAAAATGTCCGGCGCGATGGGCGCACCTGACGACACCGCCAGCCGGCACTCCCGCAGGCCGACAAAATTCAGCAGCGAGCGCATCACCAGCCAATACCAGCAGCGCCAGACCAGGCGTTGCGGAATACTCCAACCCGAGCGCGGCGTAGCGGCGAAGTGGGTCAAAGAGGCCATCGCGCGGCGATACAGCCAGAGCCGCAGACCGCCAGCCTCGCGCAGCTTCATTTGAATGGCGGCGTTAAATTTCTCCCAGATTCTGGGCACGCCGAAAAAAATCTGCGGCGCCAACTCGCGCAAATCTTCCTGGATCGTACGCAGGCTCTCGGCGAAATTCACTACTGCCCCGGTCGCAATCGGGATATGAATCGAGAACATCTGTTCGGCGACGTGGCACAGCGGCAAGTAGGAAACCAGGCGATCGCCGGGCGTACACTTGAGCACGGCATTCAAACTGCTGGCCGCATGTTGCAAACCGTGCCAGGTCATCATCGCCGCCTTGGGACGGCCGGTTGAGCCGGAGGTGAATACGATGAGCGCCGTATCGTCCGGCTGCTGTCCGGCAAGTCTTTGCTCGATCAGCTCAGGTTGTGCTGCAAGCACGGCACGACCCATCTCCTGAATCTGCGTGAACTCATACAAACCACCTCGCTCGTATTTTCTGAGACCGCGCGGATCAATGACGACAATCACTTGAAGCCTGGGCAATTGCGCGCGAATTGCCAGTACTTTGTCGACCTGCTCCTGGTCTTCGCAAACGACAATCGGTGCGTCCGAAAGCGCCAGCAAATATTCGATCTCGGCAGCCGGTGAAGTCGGATAAACCCCAGCGGTCACACCGCAGACTAGACCCACGCCCATTTGAGCAATCATCCACTCCTGGCGATTCTCGCTGAGGATCGCCACCGCCACCCCGGGTTCAAGTCCGAGTTCGGTCAAACCGGCACCGAACCAGCGCGCCTCACTGGCGTACTGCGACCAGGTCAGTGGCTGCCAAACGCCGAAGTTCTTCTGGCGCAGGGCAACCGCATTGGGTTTTTCCTTTGCCCATTGAAGAAGCCTTTGCGGCGCGCTCACGGCTGGCTCACTGCGCGAGCTTGGGAGCAGGTATTCACGACAGCCAGCGCTTGCGGCGCTTGTAGTGTTTGACATCGCGAAAACTGGTGCGGGCCGCGCCATCATCGCCTTGACCTAGATAAAAACGTTGTACGTCGGGATCGCGCAATAGCGATTCGCACTCACCGTTGATCACGATGCGACCGTTCTCCATGATGTAGGCATAGTGGGCAACGCCCAGTGCAACTCGGGCGTTTTGTTCGACCAGCAGCATGGCCACACCTTGCTCGCGATTGATCCGGGCGATGATCGAAAAAATGCTCTGCACCACCAACGGTGCCAAGCCGAGCGACGGCTCGTCGAGCAAAATGAGTCGCGGCTTACCGACCAGGGCACGACCAATCGCGAGCATTTGCTGTTCGCCACCCGACAAATAACCGGCCACCTGCCGGCGTCGCTCGCTGAGCACCGGAAAATACTCAAAGACCATTTCGATATCGGGTTTGACATTGCCCCGCCCGGTCAGCGCCGCACCGGCGGCGATCAGGTTTTCATCGACGGTCAGGTCAGCAAATACATGCCGGCCTTCGCGAACATGGGCCATGCCTCGACGCGGCAACATATGCGGCGGCCAGTGCAACAGATCGTCGCCAAAAAAACGGATGCTGCCGTTCGAGACTCGACCATTTTCCAAGGGCAGAATGCCCGACGCTGCCTTCAAGGTCGTCGTCTTGCCGGCACCGTTGGAGCCAAGCAGCGCGACGATTTGGCCGGCCGGTACATCGATCGACAAACCTCGCAGCGCCTGTATGCTGTGGTTGTACAGGACTTCGATATTGACGATCGATAACGCCGCAGTGTTCAGACCTTGATCCATCCGCTCGCCGGCTCCATGCGCTTGCTTGCCTGGTCGTAACGGTACAAGCGACCCGAGGGAATTTGATGCCGGCTCAAATCGGCCAACAGGCCCGTAACACCGCCGCTATCCCACTCCTTCATGGATTCAAGAGCAGCTTTCATATTCATCAGATTCAGAGGCTTGTTCGCCTTGATGCACTTCTCGGCAAGATCGGAGAAGATCATGCCGCACAGCCAGGTGTTCATGTAGAAGATCGAGATGTCCTTGATCTCCGGCCGGTTGACGGCGTTAAAGTCGCGCATTGCCTTCAGCGTCTTCGAGTCTTCGTCATGCGGGTAGCGATACGGCATGACGCCCATCCAGTTTTCACCCATCGCACCCAGCGCGGCATAGGTCATCTTGTCCATGCTCCAGATGGTGCCCATGACCTGGGTCGACATACCGGCCTCACGCATCTGTTTGACGAACTCGGGAATCGGTGCGACCACATAACCCTGGAAGATCGCCACATCGGGTTTGGCACGGCGCAGTTTGGCGACTTCCGGCGCAACATCAACTCCGGATTGTTTGGTGACGATCTCTGCGACGATCGGCAGTCCAAGTTTTTCGGCGCGCGCCTTTGAAGCAGCAATGCCGTCACGCCCGAACTCGGTGTCGGCATAGATCAGCGCGACCTTTGGCTTCTCGGACGACGCCTTGCCGGTGCGAGCGATGTACTCCATCAGAATTTCATGCATCGAGCCGTAGGTCGGTGCCGCTGCAAAATTGTGCGGCATATTCACCGGATCAGCCATCGCGGCCGCACATGAAGTGCTGGTGGTCATCACATGGCCCGACTCGATCGCGTCGCGCGCAACGGCCTTGCACCACTGGGTGGAGTCACCGAGGAAGAACGACGGTTTCTCGGACGCCATCAGCTTCTTGAAAATCGCCACGCCTTGGTCGAGCTTGAAGCCGGTGTCCTCGGACACATAACGAAGCTTGTGACCCGCCACACCACCATTGGCATTTTTCCATTTGCAAAAGTCGGCGATGCCATTGTTCATGGCGATACCGGCAAACGAAAAAACACCAGTCATCGGCTGGGCACCGGCCACGACGATTTCCTTCGATTGAGCCCAGACCCCTTTGGTGATGAACGGGCCGGCGGCGACCGCCGCCGTCGCCGATTTAACAATACTGCGTCGAATGGATTGAGTACTCATGCTGGTCTCCTGATTACATGGTTGATGGGCACGAAGCCCTAAGTTTTAAACGGCCACAAGTGAAACGTGCGTCGTACCCGGCCCCAGACTTCGGCCAGACCTAATGGTTCGACGATGAGAAAACCGATGATCAGCAAGCCAAAGACGACCTGACCCATCGGTAAAAGCAGCTTGCCGATTACCGGCCAATAGTCGACGCCGAACTGCGACACCAAACGCAAGACCTCGGGAACGAAGGTCATGAACACAGCACCCAACACGCTGCCTAACATCCGTCCGAGGCCACCGACGATAATCGCCGCCAGATAAAAGATTGATAGTGAGAACGCAAAGTAATCCGGCGTAATCGCGCCGTACAGATAACCTAATAGCCCACCGGCCACACCGGCGTAGAACGATCCGACGGCTGAGGCCAGTAACTTGGTTCGCAGCAAATTCACACCCAGAATTTCAGCCGAAATGTCTCGGTCACGCACGGCGACCATTGCCCGTCCCAGGTGCGAACGCGCCAGATTCGCGGCCGCCAGGCCGAGCAGAAAAACGCAGGCATAAATAAGATAAAACACCTGCCGATCGCCGGTCAGCACCCAACCGAAGGCGGCCGGCCGCTCGATGTTCATGCCTCGTACGCCGCCGGTGATCGGTTCCAGTTCACGAAATAAAAACGTCAGAATGAAATGCGCCGCCAATGTCGCGATGGCGAAGTACAGCCCCTTGACGCGCAGGCTCGGCAGGCCCACCAGCACGCCCAGCGCTGCTGTTAATGCACCGGCCAAAGGCAAGGTGATGAAGAACGGCACTTGCCATTTAGATAACCAGGCGATCAAGTAACAACCCACCCCCATGAACGCTGCCTGGCTCAGCGAAATGAGTCCAGTCATACCGGTGGTGATGTTCAGTCCGGTGGTGGCCACCAGGTGAATACCTACGATGCAGGCCATCGCCAGCACATAGTTGCTGCCGTACAAAGGCAGCGTGAACCAAAGCACGGCGAAGAGGATCATCCAGTTGCGCGCGGTGGGCGAGTCCCAGAGGCGTTCCTCGGAGGCATAGGTCTCATGAAAGATACCGATCCGCATGATGATCTTCTATAACCTTTCGATATCGCGGCTGCCGAACAGCCCGTGCGGACGCACCACCAGAATGGCCAGCACGACCAGGTACGGCAAAATATCGCGCGACTTGCTGCCGACATAACCAACCGCCAAACTTTCGATCAGGCCCATGATGAGGCTGGCCACAATGGCACCCAGAATACTGTCGAGACCGCCGAGAATGATGACCGCAAACACCGCCAAGGCAGCGCCGGCCAAACCGGGCGACAAACCACCGGCGCTGGCCAGCAGCACCCCGGCGACGGCACCCACCGTGCCGGAGAGAATCCAGGTGATGCGTTGTGCATAACGAATGTCAATGCCCATGGTCGCGGCCGTAATCGGGTCGCTGGCGGTTGCGCGCAACGCGATCCCGGTCTTCGAATACCGGAAGAACGCCACAAAGCCGCTGATGAGCACCGCCGCCACCGCGAAGTTGCCGAGGGCCGCACCGGGGATCATGACATCACCGAAGGACACCGGCACGCGCGGTAACAGGGCCGGCACATCGAGGGTGTCGCCACCCCAAACCCCTTCTACAAAACCATGAATGATGCTCGACATGCCGATAGTGGACATCATGACGGCAATCACCGGTTGGCCGCTCAAGGGGCGTAACACCAGACGTTCAATCGCTACCGACAGCAGCGCAATGATCAGCAAGGCTAGCGCGAACGCCGCGAACCCCGGCAAACCAAAAGTGACCCGGGCGGCGTAATACAGGTAGGCTCCTAACATCATGATTTCGCCAACCGCGAAGTTCACGGCATGTGTGCCTTTGTATACCAGTACGAAGCTCACCGCGATCAACGCCAACACGCCACCGCCCAACAGGCCGAGCAAGCTGTATTCGATCAGCTCATAGAGCGCATTCATGCCGCAAGCTCCACTCGCTCATCACCCAGATAGGCCCGAATGACTTCCGGATGGCGTCGTACTTCGTCTGGGGTACCCGTGGCAATGATCTCACCAAAGTTCAACACCACGATGTGATTGGAGACATCCATGACCATCCCCATGTCATGCTCAACCAGCAGCACCGTGACTCCCCATTCCTCCTGGATGTCGAGAATGAAGCGCGCCATGTCTTCAGTCTCTTCATGATTCATACCGGCGACTGGTTCATCCAGCAGCAGCACTCGAGGGCGCATGGCCAGAGCGCGTGCCAGTTCGACGCGCTTTTGCAAGCCATACGGCAAGGAGCCAACGGTTTTGTGGCGAATATGATCGATCTCTAGAAAATCGATGACCTGGTGTTCGACTTCGTGGCGCAGCGCGCGTTCGGCGGCTTGAGCACCGGGCAGCCAGGCCATCGCCGAGAGTACGCCGGTACGCATGTGATGATGGCCACCCAGCTTGATATTCTCGAGCACCGAAAGTCCCTGGAATAGCGCAATGTTCTGGAAGGTACGTGCCAAGCCCATGCTGGCGCGCGCATGCACGGCCACCTCGGTAATGTCCTTGCCGCCCAGTAATATATGGCCGCTATTGGGTCGGTAGAAGCCCGAGATGATGTTGAACACACTGGTCTTGCCGGCACCGTTCGGGCCAATGATGGCGGTAATTTCGCCGGGCTGCGCTTGAAACGAAACCGCCTGCAAGGCCTTGATACCGCCAAAGCGCAAACTGACGTCTCGCACCTCCAATGCCAGCCCGGAACGGGTTGTTGTCATGTCGCCGGTCGATCGGTAGAGCGCTGGCTCTTCTCTTGTTCGGCCTTGGCGCGCACAACGGAACGCGCCTGCGCCCAGTCTTCAGCGCTCAATTTGCCCAAGGCTGCAAAGGTCGAAGGAGCTGCCAGGTGGTGACCGCCGTCAATTCCGATGGTCTGTCCGGTCAGATACTCACAACCGTCGGCCTGCAGGAAGATCATTAACTGCGCCAATTCGCTGGGCTTGCCAAAGCGCTGCATCGGCACTTCATCGGCGCTCACTGCACCGACATTGGCTTTTGGAATGGGCGACAATTTTTCCCAGGCGCTGGCGGTCGGAAACGGACCGGGCGCGACCGCATTGACGCGGATTTGATAATGCCCCCACTCCACCGCCAGCGATTGTGTCATCGCATGCACGGCGGTTTTGGCCATCGCCGATGGCAATACGTAGGCCGACCCGGTCCACACCCAAGTCACCAGCATGCTCACCACTGAACCGGGAATCTGTTGCGTGATCCAGCGCCGGCCGCAGGCCAGGGTACTGAACAAGGCACCGTCCATGACCGTGGAACGCACCGCCGCAAAGCCGCGCGGGCTGATATCGATCGACGGCGAAATAAAGTTGGCGGCGGCGTTATTGATGAGGCCCGTCAGTGGGCCATCAGCCCATGCCGCCTCGACCATTGCGTCGACCGCGTCGGCGTCGCGAATGTCGCACACATGCGCGCGCAGCGTGCCACCGTGACGCGCGTCGCCAGCAAGTTCCGTGACGGTGTCCTCAATGACGGCCTGGCGACGGCCGCAGATATGCACCAGCGCGCCATGCGACACATAAGCGCGCGCGATTTCCTTGCCCAGACCGGTACCGCCGCCAGTGATGAGGATTCG
>JANORY010001326.1:0-1049 GCA_031415535.1 Burkholderiales bacterium
TTCCTGTCCCAGGCCCTCATCGAGCATTACGCCGAGCGTAGTGGCGCCGGCATTGACCACTACTCCGCGCGCAGCCTGGCGCGGGTCTGGAAGGCCGAGCGCTTTTCCTGGTGGTTCACCGGTCTCATGCATAAGTTCCCGGAGACTGGTGCCATCGGCCAGAAGCTGCAGCGCGCCGAGTTAGACTATTTGGTGAGTTCACTGGCCGCTATGACGGCGGTGGCTGAAAACTATGTCGGGCTGGCCTTTGAAGCCTGATTCGATAATTTGAGGCTTGAATCGGAATTTTCAGACCTGAGCGAAAATATTGAAAGAGGAAGACTGCAAATGATCATCGATTGCCACGGCCACTACACCACGGCACCCAAGTCGCTCGATAAATGGCGCGAACAGCAAATTGCCGGAATCAATAATCCTTCGGCGGCGCCGAGGGCGGTCGATCTGAAAATCAGTGACGACGAAATTCGCGAGTCCATTCAGAGCAACCAACTGCGGCTCATGAAAGAACGCGGCAGCGATCTGACGATCTTCTCGCCGCGCGCGAGCTTCATGGCGCATCATATTGGCGACTTTAAGGTCAGCTCAACCTGGGCGGCGATTTGTAACGAACTCTGTTATCGGGTGGCGACCCTGTTTCCGGATCACTTCATACCGGCGGCCATGTTGCCGCAGTCGCCCGGCGTTGATACCCGCACTTGTGTTGCCGAACTCGAGAAGTGCGTCAAGCAGTTCGGTAATGTCGGTATCAATCTGAATCCGGATCCGTCGGGTGGGCACTGGACCTCGCCGTCGCTGGCCGATCGTTACTGGTATCCGATCTACGAAAAAATGGTCGAGTACGACATCCCGGCGATGATTCACGTCAGCACCAGTTGCAACGCCTGCTTTCACACCACCGGCGCGCACTACCTGAACGCAGATACCACGGCCGTCATGCAATGCCTGGATTCCAACCTGTTCCAGGACTTCCCGACCTTACGCTTCGTTATTCCGCATGGCGGCGGTGCGGCACCGTATCATTGGGGGCGCTTCCGCGGCCTGGCACAGGA
>JANORY010001327.1:0-2673 GCA_031415535.1 Burkholderiales bacterium
CACCCCTTCGATCTTTCTGAGGCCATCGGGCAAAGGAATCTTGACTTGCGGGTTATTCAGAAACCCGCCGTCGACACCGAGTTTGCCGATCGCCGCCAGTGAACCGGTATCAAGTGCGGCGCGCAGCGCCCGAGTCGCATCGATATTGGTGAAGGCGTCGAGCGGGCCGGCAAGCGCCCGGCTGGGCAATAACGCCGCAAGTGGCAGCGCTGCAAGTGGCAGCGTCGGCAGCAGCCCGACGCCCCGCAGCAGCGCTCTGCGCGACAAACAATGATGATCAGCCATCGACATTAATTTCCAGGTCAAAGCGAAACTCCATCTCAAAGCGGAAATCCAAACATATCCAAAACCCGCTCGGGCAGCGCGCCACACGAGACTTCGCTGCCGGTCTGGATCGGTCCGTCGGCCCAGACTAACAGACGGGCACCAAACCGGGATTCGATCTGTATTGTCGTGTCGGGTTCAATAATCGCGAAGCAATTACCCCACAGCGCCTGACCATTAAGCACAATGCCACCGCCATGAACCCAAAGTTCAACGCGCGACGCCGAGCGCCAGTGCACAGCGGCGCAGCGCGCCCGCAGTTGCAGCTCCAGCAGCCGGCGATCCTGTTCACATCCAGCATAGTCAAAAATCATTCGGCGGCGCACGCCTGACACGCCGGTCTCGATTTGAGTTTGCTGGTCGACGCAAATATTCAGATCCGTCAAGGCGTCAACATCGGCAGTCTCGAACGCGGCCTGGCTGGCCCCGGCATGAACCAGCGACAGGTGATCTTCTTCGGGTAAATACAGCACAGGTGCTTCAAGTCTGCTCACCAGCAAGGATTTGCGATAGGCAATCGCGTCGTGAGTGGCACCGCGCAGATTCACGCCGACCTCACCGGCACAGGCACTGCCCTGGTGGTCGGTCAAGGCACCATCAATAAAATAACTGGTCGCCACCCCCTGATGCTGATGGGTGCCCGAGCGAACCATCGCCTCAAAACCCACCAGGCCTAGAAATTGACCCTGCTCGGCATCGTAACGCACGGGCTTAAGTGAGATTCCAGGTTTTCCGGCGGGTTGCCAATCCAATTGAGCGGCATCACAAATGAACACGCCAGCCCGGGATACCGGCTTGAATACGGTTTGCATGACTTCCTCAAGAACTTGACTTAAATCGGGTGCGGACTTGCTAGCGATCAGTTTATCAAGCTGACTAAGCAATCGGCCGCGTACGCTGATAATGCTCGCCAGTAGCCGGTCGGGTACGATTCATGTCCGACCTATCCCGCCGGCTACTAGGCTATATACTGGCGTCAGATTTCGAGAAGCGCCCTTTCGGCGCCGCAAAAGCAGGAGACAACAAATGAATCGTCGTCAGTTATTAGCCGCTGGAGCGGCCACCGGCATCATCAGCGGTGCGCCACTGGTGGCGCGCGCGCAGAACCAGTATCGCGCCGAGTACAAGATGTCCACCGTAGTACCACCTGCCTTCGCCTGGGGCAAGGGTGGCGAGATCTTTGCCAATCTGGTGCGCGAACGGACTAGTGGCCGAATCAACATCAAACAGTATCCGGGCTCGAGTCTGGTGCAAGGCCAGCAGGACCGGGAATTCTCGGCCATGCGTCAAGGCATTATTGACGTGCTGTGCGGGGCACCGATCAACTGGACCAGCACGGTTCGCGAGCTCGGTTGCTACACCTTGCCATTCTTGTTTCCGGACCACAAAGCCTACGATGCGGTAGTGGCTTCGGAAGTCATGACCAAGGACTATTTTGAACTGGTTCGCAAGTCCGGTGCCGAGCCACTGGCGGTCGGCGAAACCGGTTTCCGGCAGATCTCAAATTCGAAACGACCCATCCTGAAGCCGGCCGACGTCGCCGGCTTGAAGGTGCGGGTGGTCGGCAGTCCCATGTACGGCGAAATCATGAGTGGTATGGGTGCCAACCCGACCTTCATGAGCTGGGCCGATGCACAACCTGCCCTCGCCTCCAGCGCGGTCGACGCGCAGGAAAATCCCTTGGAAGTTTTTCTGGCCGCCAAAATACACACGCTCGGCCAGAAGTTTGTGACGAAGTGGAATTATTCGAACGATATTCTGCTGTTTGCGATTGCCAACCCGATCTGGGCCACCTGGAGCGCGCCGGATCAGAAGATCGTTCGCGAAGCGGCGCAAGATGCGGCACGTCAGCAAACGCAATTGGTTCGTGCGCTGTATGCCGACGACGTACAAAAGGTTAGCGCGCTGGGCGTGCAGGTTCACACGCCAACGCCAGTTGAGTTAAATGATTGGCAAATCGCGACGCGGCGGGTTTATGCCCGTTGGAAAGCTCAGTTCGGCTCGAACATGGTCAGCAAGATCGAAGAAGTGATCGCGAAATCGCGCAAGGCCTGAACGTAATTTAGGGAGCATAGGGTGGCCTCGGTCAGCATCGAAAAAGTTGAAAAGTTTTATGGCACTACCAAGGTAATGCATGGCGTTGACGTGTCGATTACCGATGGTGAGTTCTGCGTTCTGGTGGGCCCCTCTGGCTGGACATCGTTGACGACCCGGCTGCCAATTTTGATCGTACCGGCGCTGATTTCCTCGAGGCCGGCGACCATCCGCAACAAGGTCGATTTGCCACAGCCAGAGGGGCCCACCAGAACGCAGAACTCACCATCGGTAATCGACACGTCAACGCCATGC
>JANORY010001328.1:0-1149 GCA_031415535.1 Burkholderiales bacterium
CTTTCCGGAATCGGCCTCGCCTGCGCCATTGCAGCCGCAAAAGAAGGAGCCAATATTGCCATCGCCGACCTCAAAACCGATGCCGTTCCCGCCGCAATGGCCGAGATTGTCAAAGCCAATTTCAAGGCCATTTTCATTGAGTGCGATGTCTCCGATTTTGCACAGATGCAGGCAGCCGTTGAAAAAACGGTGACCACTTTTGGCTCGCTTGACGTGGCTCTGAACAACGCAGGCATCGGCGGCGAAGCCGGTAAAGTTGGCGACCTGAGTGAAGCAGCGTGGCTCAAGGTCATCGGCGTAAATCTGAACGGCGTGTTCAATGGCATGAAGCACCAATTGGCCCAAATGGCCAGCCAAAAACACGGCGTGATTGTCAATATGTCGTCCATTTTGGGCAAAGTCGGCTTTGCCATGTCGTCGCATTATGTGGCGGCGAAGCATGGCGTAATCGGCCTCACGCAAGCCGCCGCGCTCGAATACGCTGCCGAAAACATCCGAATCAATGCCATTTGCCCCGCTTTTATTGACACGCCGCTTTTGACGACGGCTGGTTTTACCGAACACGCCGAGGTCAAACAGCAAATCATCGGCCTCCATCCGATGAAGCGTTTTGGCACATCGGAGGAGATTGCAAACGGCTTCATTTTTCTCGCCTCCGACGACAGTTCGTTCATGACCGGCACCGCCCTTGAAATTGATGGCGGCTATCTGGCTCAATGAAAATTCCTGTTTTTTGCATCAAAAAAAAGTCAAGATGCCGCACATTTCAATCATCTCATCGAGCGTCCGGACGGGGCGAGCCAGCCACCGCGTGGCCCTTTATTTCCAGAAATACCTGACCGACCACAAGCTGGCAACCGTCGAAATCCTCGACCTGAAAGCCTTCAACTTTCCCCTTTTCGAGGAACGGCTGAAATTCCAGAAAGACCCGACTGCGCAAGTCGTCGAGTTTGCTGAAAAAATAAAGTCAGCCGAGGGCATCATCATCGTTTCGCCCGAATACAACGGCGGCTACCCGGCCAGCCTCAAAAACGTGATTGACCTCCTTTATGAAGAATGGAAAGGCAAGCCGATTGCCATTTCGACCGTCTCGGCGGGCGTTTTTGGCGGCTCGCAGGCACTGGTTTCGCTCCAGTTTTCGCTTTGGAA
>JANORY010001329.1:0-1348 GCA_031415535.1 Burkholderiales bacterium
CCACGTCATCCGGCTGGACGACGTTCGCGAAACCAAAGCGCCGGCGTTTGACCAGGTCAAACCGCAGATTCAGCAGGATCTCGAGCGCAAGACCGTCCAAAAGCTGCAGCAAGATTTGCGTGCCAAGGCCAAGGTCGAATAACGCTGCCCCCCGCCGGTCGCCTTGAATCACCGGCGTGATTGAAAAAACTCTTTGAGCAGCGTTGCAGATTCGTCTGCCAGCACGCCGCCCTGAACGGCAGTCTGATGATTCAGATGTTTATTCTCGAATAAATTGAGCACGCTGCCGCAGGCGCCGGTTTTCGGATCATGGGCACCGAATACGACGCGCTTTAGCCGGGCATGCACAATCGCGCCGGCGCACATGGCACACGGCTCCAGGGTGACAAACAGTTCGCAATCTGGCAAACGATAATTGCCTGCCAGTTCGGCTGCCGCGCGGATGGTGCGGATCTCGGCATGCGCGGTCGGGTCATGGCTGCCAATCGGATGGTTATGGCCGGTAGCGATGACAACGCCGTTTTTGACCAGTACCGCGCCAACCGGTACTTCGCCGACCAGCGCCGCGTTGTACGCCTGATCAAGCGCCAGACGCATGAAGACCGAGTCGGGCGGGTTCACGGCCAAACGATCAATAAAAAAACTTGAATCCTGGACACTGAGCAGTTCTCCCTCATTGATTCAACCTCGTAAGAAGCCAACGACATGGGCGTGTTCGACTTGCAAATTCGAGGCTCGGCGATTCGATTCAAGGACCTTATGCTCGACCCAATACGCATTTTACTGGTAGGCGCGTTCGCGAGTCTTTTAACCCGTTGTGTAATCGCGCGACCTGCTGCACCGCTTATGCCAGAGCCGAGGGAAGCACTCATCACCCGTCGACGACATTGACCGAGATTCACGCCTTGCTCAGGCGCGCGCAGGAGCGGGTCGAACGGGAGATGCACTGAATTCAGCCGTATGAAGTTCTCTGGAAATCGTCAGTGCGCCGTCCGATCAAGCGAAGAATTGCGCCGAATTGGTCGTCCCTGAGCTTATCGGTATACTTCTTGAAGCGGTCTATTTGACCTACAACAACCCGACGAATTTTAGTTTGCGGCGAGGCAAGTTTGAACAAAGCGGCCATAGCGCTGTTCGGCGTAAGCGGCATTAAGAGAATTGCCTGAAACAAAAATACATAACACGCTCGTTCAGAGCAGGAGGAGAAACTTGATGAAGCACATCACATCAAAATACGCCGTCGCTGTTGCAGCATTGCTGGCCACCGCGAGTTTCGCGCAGGCGCAGACAATACTCAAAATGGCCTATGTGCCCCCGAAAGATTCGCACTACGGTGTTGGCGCCACCG
>JANORY010001330.1:0-1426 GCA_031415535.1 Burkholderiales bacterium
ATTCTCGGCCCGGTTGCGCTCGGCGGCTTGCTGATGGGCACCATTGTTACTGGCTTGTTTGTGGCCATTTCAATGTGTACCGGCGGTGGTGCCTGGGATAACGCCAAGAAGTACATCGAAGAAGGCAACCACGGCGGCAAAGGCAGCGATGCGCACAAGGCTGCGGTCACCGGCGACACGGTCGGCGATCCGTACAAAGACACGGCCGGACCGGCGATCAACCCGTTGATCAAGATCATCAACATTGTTGCCTTGCTGATGGTGCCGCTGCTCGGCGGTGCCAGCGGCGTTGGTGCCGGTGCCAGTGGTTCGCACGGCACGTCTGCGGGTGCCGGTACAGCGGCGGTAGTCGCCGCGACCGCTACTGGTGCAGCAACCAGTGCAGCAACCAGTGCAGCATCAGGTGCCACTGCGGCGGTCACGGCAGCGGGTGTTCAGGGCAGCCCGGATACCGTCAAGATTTATTTTGACGTCAATTCATTTTCTGCGCCGGCCGATTCGAACAAGCTGGTCGAGGGCATTGTCACTTATGCCAAATCGACGCCGAACTCGAAGCTGGGGATTTCCGGTTATCACGATAAATCCGGCGATCCCGAGAAGAACCTGGAGTTGGCCAAGAATCGCGCAAAAATCGTCAAGGAAATGTTGCTATTGGCCGGCGTGTCAGAAGACCGTATTACGATGCAAAAACCGGTTGAAACCACTGGCGGTAGCGACGCCCGCGAAGCTCGCCGGGTCGAGGTGTACGCCGCGCAGTAAACTTAAGCCTCGCGCAACCTTCAAAAGGCGCCCTTTTCGGCGCCTTTTTTTTCTTGAACCTTCTCAAGGACTCAATATTATGTTTATCAAAGATGGAGTAGTTCTGGTGACCGGTGGTGCCTCGGGTCTAGGTGGCGCAACCGCCCAGGTCGCCATTGAAACGGGTGCCAAGGTTTTGATTGCCGACGTCAACGTTGCGCAGGGCGAAGCCTTTGCGAAAGAGCTCGGGGCCAATGCGAAGTTTGTGAAGTGTGATGTCACCTCCGAAGCCGACGGCCAAATTGCCGTTGACGCAGCACTGGCTATGGGCACCCTGGTGGGTCTGGTCAATTGCGCCGGGGTCGGCAGCGCCGCCAAGACGGTCGGCAAGGAAGGAGCACATCGGCTGGACGCATTCAGCCGGGTGATCTCGATCAATCTGATTGGCACCTTCAACATGATTCGACTGGCGGCGGCGGCGATGTGCCGCAATACGCCGAACGCCGAGGGCGAACGTGGTGTGATTGTCAACACTGCCTCGGTAGCCGCCTACGACGGACAAATTGGCCAGGCGGCCTATGCGGCATCCAAGGCCGGCATTGTCGGCATGACCCTGCCGATCGCCCGCGATCTGTCGGCCGTGGGCATCCGCGTGAACACCGTGGCTCCGGGCCTCATCGACACACCG
>JANORY010001331.1:0-1064 GCA_031415535.1 Burkholderiales bacterium
GGTTGATTTCAGCAGCCAGGCGGTGGCCAGCCACAAGAAAATCGCCATCTTTTTCAACGGCGGCCAGGACCCCGTCGCGGGCGACGTGTATCATATCGACGACATCGCGTGGGACGAAAAAGCCATCACGACCATCGAAGATTTTGAAACCGGTGCGGCCTTTCTGCCCTGGGAACCGCTCGACGGCAACATGATTTTGAACGGAATTTTTTCAGTTGAAAACAACCCCGGCCCCGGCGGCGTGAATTCGTCGTCGAAAGTGGGCAAATACACGAAAGGCACGTCGGCGTTTTCGACGGTCGCGGCGGTCGCGCCAGGCTTTATCGACCTCTCGGCGAAGCCGCAATTCAACCTCGACGTGTGGGCACCGGTCGGCTCGGTGAAGGTGACGATGCAGCTCGAATCGCTCGCCGCCGGCAACAAGGAAGTGACCCGAAATTTGAAAACGCCCGGCCAATGGGAGACGCTGAATTTCGATTTCACCGCCCATCAGGCCATCACCGACTGGCAGTCGATGCGCCTCATTTTCGACATCGGCACGGTGGCTCCGCTCACGATGTATTTCTTCGACAACCTCACGCAAGGCCCGGCCACGATTGACCCGTGCGAGGGCGTGGTCGCCATTCCGAACATCGTGGACGACTACGAATGCCAGCGGAATTACTCGTACAGTGGCGGCGCGACGGCCCTCGCGGTGGTCAACAATCCGGCCATCCAGCCCATCAATCAGTCGACGAAATCGGGCAAATACACCGACCCCGCCGACGACCCGTATGCCGCGCTCGTCGTGGAATTTCCGGCTGGCCTCGACCTCTCGATTTACAATCAATTCGAAATTTTGGTGAAAGCTCCGGCGGCTGGCCTGCCCATTGTTTTCAAAATTGAAGGCGGCACGAGCGGCGGTTTTGAAACACCGAAGTATTTCACGACCGGCACCGACTGGGTGAAAGTGGTCGGCGATTTCAGCGCACAGGCTGGCGGCGACTACAAAAAACTGGTCATTTTCTTCAATTTTGGCGAAAACGGCCCATCTGCCGACTGGCATATCGACAACCTGAAATGGG
>JANORY010001332.1:0-2433 GCA_031415535.1 Burkholderiales bacterium
GGGCCGAGGTAAAGGCACGGTTGGCAGTGTGAATTCGGCGGCCAGTCCAAGGGCAAAGGCTGCGCCATAGATGACCGGTGCGGGTGCGACTACGCCTGCGGTGTCTTTGTGTGAACTGGCTGGCACGATGGTACCCTCGGAGTCTAACGCGGTTGAATTAGAACCCGGGTTTCGCATGAGCGAGCTCCAGGATTTTGATTTCTCGCAGTCTATACGCTTGGTCACGCAGATCGGCGCGAGTTACCCGCCGTCTGCGCGCTCGATGCAAGCACGGCAAGCGTTTCATGAGGCTACCGGATCAAGAAAGGCCGCGACTGCATCATTGGCCATGCGCCGAGTGCACCATGCTGCGTAGGTTGCAGCGCAGACCAGCGCAAGCCAATGGGCGAAGCCGCGTGGCGGAAGCTGGTAGTCGATGAACACGACCAGGCACGAGCGGTCTCCTTTGGCAGTGATCGTAAAGCCCATGCGATAGGAACCGATCACCAGGAGTCTGGGTTCACCGCGCGTCTCCCAGGTCTTGCACAAAGGCGCAACCCGTTCGGTGACCACTTCATCGACTGCGAGGTTGACGCCGAGCACGCGTCCGGTGATCCGGATCACCGACCCGACGGTCTGCCCTTTCAGCGCGTCGGTCTCGACCTGCATTGTGGCACCGGCCATCATCAGCGAGGGCTTCTCCATGTGGCCGGCCAGCCGCCGATGATCATCCAGATGAGCGAAGAGGACCTGCGCTTCGGCGCGGACATCGACTTCGCTGCGGTGATGACGTGGGTAGGATTTTGATTTCTCGGGCATGGTGCCTGGTTCCTTCTAGAAAATTCGGGGGCAGCACGAACATGAGCGTCTCTGCCACGCTGCTTTCCGACGATCAGCTTCCCGGCGCTGGGCGTCTCATGATGTATAGAACCGTACCGGCGAGCCAGATCAGGGCCGGGACCAGCAGCAGCCACCTGAAATCGGAGTGGAGCACAAAATTGGTTGCGCTCATGAGTGCGACCGTGAGCGCACCAGGAAGCGCAATGGCCCACGACGTGCCTTTCAATCGCGACGGCATGGCGACTGTGGCGACAAACACCGTGAGCACACCGGCACCCGCGATGAATCCGCCCATGACGGTGAACACGTTTTTCAGCCAAGCCTCGAGACCCGGCACGGCAGCCTGAATCTGCGCAGCCGTGGCTCCCATGAAGCGCGCATCTTCGGGCAGCAGAGGCGGGCGCACGACGATGAAGTAGAAGCCCAAACCAATCAGCCAGACCCCGCAGGCGGTGATCAGCCACGACGAGACGCGGTGATCGGTGGTGCGTACGTTCACGTTATGACCCTCTGTGCCGCAACGCGCGGCGCAGCCCGATTGACTTCGACAGCTCGCTCGTCCAGCCAGGCAACGATTGTCCTGAGCGCCAACCCGTAGTTGCCTACCTGACAGTGATTTCCCGCGTGCTCGCTGGCTGTAAACAGGCGAGCCGTGATCGAGCGCGCGTTCGCGAGCATTTTGATCTGCGCGTGCCATTGAGCCGTCGGCACATAGTGGTCTTCGCTGCCAGCCAGAAGCAGAACATCCTGGGTGATCGACGCGCTGACCTCTTCGGTCTGGAATTGATTCGACTTTTGAAGGTAATCAAACGCCGACGTCGTGCCGGTCACGTGCATACCCTGTTCGATACCCCACTGCACGACCGGACTTTTGCGGGCAATTCGCGCGACCATCCAATTCACCACGCTGGCGGCGCGCATTCCGAGCAAGGCCTTCATCAATCCGCGCAGCACTACGTTGGTCTGTCGCAGGTTAACGTCGAGAAAATTCGAAAGTACATCGTAGGCGACCACTCGTGCTACCCGAGGTTCCAAGGCTGCCGCACGCAACGCCAGACACCCGCCCAGCGACAGACCGACCAGCGCAATCCGATCAACCTCGAAATGATCGAGAACCGCACCCAGTGGCTTGTGCCATTCCGAAGTCATGGGCAGACCGGTTTCGCTGAGCGCACCGCCCTGACCAGGACCATCGAATGCAATCACGTCGTAGCCGGCGTCGCGCAGATAAAGGAAAGTCGAAATCAGTTCTTCGATATAGCTGTCGAATCCACCGAAGAAAACAATCGTGCATTTGGCACCGGGCGATTTGAAGCGGTAGGCAGGAAGAAATCCCCTGACCGTGCCATCGACATAAGGCACGGCGTGGCGTTCATCCGGCCCGAGTTCGTACACCGAGCGCACCGCCTCAAGGAATCGGTTCCGAGCGACTTTTCGTGCCGGATCGTTGGTCCGCATGAAGAATTCGGCGGACCTCCAATAGAAGCCTGCTCTGAGGACATGGCCTTGCTGCGTTGCGTGTTCAGCGAGCACCAGAAACTCCCGCTTCCAATCGGCATAGGTCGTGATTCGCGGGGCGGCCAATCGCATCTCTTCGAGCATGTCGGGTTCGCC
>JANORY010001333.1:0-2911 GCA_031415535.1 Burkholderiales bacterium
CCGCTGGCCCAGTTGATTCGTCAGCAGCTCGGCGGCAATGCCCTGCGCTTGCCGCTGGCCAAAATACTCGAAGGCGGCACCTGGGCCGCTGGCCGTGCGCTGGCGCAACAGCGGCGCGGCGGCTTGCCACCGATCAACATCGCCTCGGACGGCACCGTTTTTTAACCGTCCGCCGAACACTGCGCTGAGCGATTACTTTCCTATTCAATCGATCGAAGTGATATGAATGACACCCTGAGTCAGCCCTTCCCGAACGTCAATGTGGTGACCCATCCGCTGGTGCAACACAAACTGACCCTGATGCGAAAGAAGGAAACCAGCACCAACAGTTTTAGACGTCTGTTGACCGAAATGAGCATGTTGCTGGCCTACGAAGTGACCCGTGATCTGGCGCTGCATGAGGTTCAAATCGAAACACCGCTGGAAACCATGCAATCGCCGATGATTGACGGCAAGAAGATCGTTTTTGTATCGATTCTTCGTGCCGGTGCCGGCATTCTGGACGGCATGCTGACCATTGTTCCGGGTGCCCGGGTCGGCCACATCGGTTTATATCGCGACCCAAAGACCATGGTGGCGATCGAGTATTACTGCAAGGTTCCGCAAAACATTGACGAACGTGACGTCATCTTGATCGATCCTATGATGGCGACCGGCAACACCGCCATTGCAGCCGTCGAACGCTTGAAGGAGCTCGGGCCGCGCTCAATCAAATTTGTATGTGTGTTGAGTTGCCCGGAAGGTATCAATAAATTTCACGGTGCCCATCCGGAAGTACCGATTTTCACGGTAGCAATCGATCGTGGCCTGGATGAGCACGGCTACATCGTGCCGGGCTTGGGTGATGCCGGCGATCGGGTCTTCGGCACTAAATAGTATCAGGTGAGCTCCAGATAGGCCGCATGAACGGCCTCGCCCAATTGCGTGTTTTCGACCAGAAAATCTTCCAGCGACTGATGTAGACCCGCCGCATAGATTTCTTCAACATCACCGTGTCGCAAACGCGCCGCCATGGTCGCGGCTAAACGGCGCGCCGACTTGCCGGTCTGCTGCGGCAATGCGCGCAGAATACTTTCGATCTCCTCGAAGCAAAATCGCAGCGATCGGGGAATCTGCGGATTAAAGATCAATAACTCCGCCACCCGACGAGCATCAATCGCATCGCGATAAGTATCGCGATAGGCCTCCAGCGAAGAAACCGAGCGCAACACCGCGCTGAGCCGATAATAATCACCACCCTGGTCCTCACTATCGGTGTGGCTGCCGGGTTCCGCCGGAACCTTCAGCGAGGTATCCGGCTTCACCAACGTATCCGGCTTCACCAACGTTTCCGGCTTGACCGACTTCTGCACTGACTTCTCCGGAGACTTCTGCGCCGCTTTCTGCGCTTGAGACTGCGCCTGGGATTGCGTCGCCGACAGCGATTGAATCTGCGCACGCCCGCCTTGCGCCTCGGCGGTGGTGCGCGCACTCCCCGAACTGGCAGCCTGCTTCACCGACAGAATACGGGCGGTGTTGTCGGCTCGTTCGATAAAGGTTCCTAGCCGAATGAAATGATATGGTTG
This sequence comes from Burkholderiales bacterium, assembly GCA_031415535.1. Classification (GTDB taxonomy): domain Bacteria; phylum Pseudomonadota; class Gammaproteobacteria; order Burkholderiales; family Burkholderiaceae_E; genus JANLTP01. The sequence goes on from JANORY010001333.1 coordinate 1,566, forward strand.
GTCACGACGAATCGTTGCGAAGGAAACGCCCCGAAACATATGGCTGCGCTCCTTCACCCAGTCGAAGAACTGCGCATCGATCGTTGCGCCGCCGTTGCGTCGCCGAGCATTCAGTTGCAGCCAGGTGTCGTTGATGTTCTCCCACATCTCGGAGGTGATCGAGCCGCGCACCGCACGGGCATTTTCACGACTGGCTTCGATGCAGTTCAGGATCGACGACGGCAGGCTTTCATCCCAGGCTAAAAAACGCGCGACATGCTCAGGGCTGACCGGCTTGCCGGTCTTCTCGAAGGCGGCGATCGTATCGGTCAGAACCAGCGGTTCGGCGGCAATGGATTTATCCCCCGAGCGGCCCGACAACAAGGCCAGCGATTGGCCAACATCGAGAATGCGCGCCATATTCTCGGCACGTTCGAGGTAACGCGACAGCCAATACAGATGAGAAGCAACACGCGACAACACGACAGGCAGGCCCTTTCAGACGAACATTCAGACGATCAAATCGTGGTGACCCAGGTATCTTTGGTGCCGCCACCCTGGGAGGAATTGACGACCAGAGAACCCTTGCGCAATGCAACCCGCGTCAAACCGCCGGGTACGATATTGATTTCGCGACCGGCCAGCACAAACGGGCGAAGATCAATGTGGCGGGGCGCGATTCCTTCTTCGACAAAGGTCGGGCATGACGACAGGCTCAGAGTAGGTTGCGCAATGTAATTGGCCGGATTGGCTAGCAAGACTTCGCGAAACGTCTCGATCTCGGCGCAACTGCTGGTCGGTCCGACCAGCATACCGTAGCCACCCGCGCCATGCACCTCCTTGACCACCAGCTCGGGCAGGTGATCGAGCACGTATTTGAGGTCCTCGGGGCGCCGACACAACCAGGTTTGAACGTTCTTCAAAATCGATTCCTCGCCGAGGTAAAACCTGATCATGTCGGGTACGTACGGATAGATCGATTTATCATCAGCCACGCCGGTGCCGATCGCGTTGGCGATGACCACTTTGCCGAGCCGGTACGACTCCATTAATCCGGCGACACCGAGCATTGAGTCGGCGCGAAATACCAAGGGATCGAGAAAGCTGTCGTCAATGCGGCGATAAATCACATCGACGCGTTGCGGACCTGAAGTGGTTCGCATGAAAATGTAGCCGTCCTTGAAGAACAGATCCTGCCCTTCAACCAGCTCGATTCCCATTTGCTGAGCCAGAAAGGTATGCTCAAAATAGGCACTGTTAAAACGTCCGGGCGTTAACAGCACCACCGTCGGATTTTCCGCCCAACTGATTGCCCGCAACGTTTGCAGCAACATCGCCGGGTAGTGCTCAACCGGTGCCACCGAATA
>JANORY010001334.1:0-1341 GCA_031415535.1 Burkholderiales bacterium
ATGGCCTCCGGGTGCGGCGAACGCGCGTGAATGAAGTGAATGTCGAGCTCATCGATGCGGGTCTTGAATTGCTCGAAGCGATTCAAGCGCTCCTCGCGTGCCCGCCAGTCGTACTGCTGCGACCAATATTGGCAGATCTCCTGAATCCAGGCCAATGGCGCGCCCTGACTCCAGTCATTAACGAGCTCGGCTTCGGGCCAACGCGTGTTGCGCAACCTGGCGCGCAAATCAACCAGTGTTTCATCGCTCACGGCAATCCGGAACGGCCTGATTTCAGCACTCATACTCGGCTACCTCCTGTTTTGCCAAAGTTCAATTCTTGATGAACTTCAAGGTAAATCGATCGCTCTCGCCAATCGCCGCATACTTGCTGCGATCGATGTCCTTCAATCGATAGCTGGGTGGCAATGTCCAGACGCCTTCCGGGTGGTCTTTGCTGTCTTTCGGATTGGCATTGACTTCGGAGGCACCGGCCAGCTTGAAGCCGGCCTTCTCAATCACTGCAATCGCGTAATCTTCGCGCACATAACCCGACTTCATTTGCGCCTGCTGGCTTAGATCCTGCCGGCCGCGATGATCCACCACACCCAACACCCCGCCTGGCTTCAAGGCGCGATGAAAGGCCCGCAATGCGCCGTCTACTTCATCGCGCTCGACCCAATTGTGCAAGTTGCGAAACGTCAGTACGAAGTCGGCCGTCCCATCATCGACAATCCGGAATCGATCAGCCGCAAACTCGCTGACCTGAACACGGCCGTACAGCGCCGGTTCGTCGCGCAGGCGGTCGAGCAATTTCTGATGATCGGCCAGGTAATTCGCTGCTGCCGCCGCATCGCGGCTGGCGGCTACATAGCGGCCCTGCTCGCGCAGATAGGGTGCCAGTATTTCCATGTAAAAACCGGCGCTCCCCGGCAGGATTTCAACCACCACACTGTTCGGTCGAATTCCAAAAAACGCCAGCGTCTCGGCCGGATGTCGGTGATCATCGCGCGCCGTATTGCTCGCCCGCCGATGCCCCGCCGACAGCAGTGGTTTGAACGGGTTGCCGGCTTGGGCGAGCACAGGGCCCAAAGGCCAAGCACCCACTACCGCAAGACCGCCGAGCAGCCTGGCATGGAAATAACGCCTGCTGTTGGATGAAATCATGGGTCCCGACTCCCTGGTTTTGGAAAATCGATTGTACGTTCCTCCACGTCGAGGCGAATCGGCGCAGTTGCGGTACGCTTGAGGTGCTTCGTCAGCATCTGAAGCAAATCGACTTTAATTCGAGGTTAAGTATGACTAAGCGCACGGTGGCAGCCTTTCCAACGATGGTTCGAGCCACCCTGGAAGGAAAATTGC
>JANORY010001335.1:0-1154 GCA_031415535.1 Burkholderiales bacterium
CCAGGCGCAGGCCGGACAATCGCTCCGCGGCCTCCACCGCCGTGCGGATGGACGCGACGGTCTGGCTCGAATGGTATTTGCGCGGCACCTGGGGGCTGCGGACGGAGCTTCGTTACAACAAAAAATACGTCCGGACAGGCAATCTCGAACTCGGATACCGCAATCTGAAAACCGAAAACTCGAAAGGCGAGATTGTTTCCCAGCCCGGCCTCACCGTCAGATGGAGTCACCAGCAGGCGCAATCGAGGCATCCGACGCGCAAATTTGGCGGCTCCGCCAATATTCAAACCAACGACTTCAACCGACGAAATCGCAACGATTACAATTCGGTTTTTAATAATCAGCTATCGTCGAATGTCAATTATTCACAGACTTTTCCAGGCAGGCCGTATCAACTTACCGCCTCGTTTGCCCATTCGCAAAACACGAACGACCATTCGATGCGGGTCACGCTACCGAGCGTGCAATTGCAGATGAACCGCATTTATCCATTTCAAAAAAAGGAGCGCGTGGGCCGCGAAAAATGGTTTGAAAAGACCTCGTTGCAGGTCGGTTCGCAGCTTCGGAATGAATTTGTGGCCCGCGACGACAGCCTGTTTACGCCCGGCTACATTCAAAAAGTGTGGGAAAACAAACGTTTCGGCCTCGAAACGCGGGCCAATTCGGATGTGCAAATTCCGATTTTGAAATACCTGAATTTCACGCCGACGGTCTCGTACACGGAGGCCACCTATTTTGACCAGGTGGAAAAAACCTTCGACCCGCGCCCCATTTTGAGGCCGCGCGAAGTCAAATCCATCGACCCGATTACGGGCGAAGAAATCATCAAATTCGAGAACGACACGACCCGCTTCGGCACCGTCAACGAGCAGCGCATAAACGGCTACACCGGCTACCGCGAATTCACGACGGGCGCGGGGCTTTCGACCACGGTTTTCGGTACCAAACTGTTCAAAAAAGGTTGGCTGCGCGGCATCCGGCATAAAATGTCGCCGTCGGTCGGGTTCAGTTTTGTGCCGTATCTGGGCGGCTCGTACATCGAGGAAGTGCAGGTTTCGACGAAGCCGAACCTGACCACAAAACAGAAATATTCGATTCTCGAAGATGCCCTTTTCCTCAAACCCTCCCTTTCGGGAAAGACGCGGGCGAGCATC
>JANORY010001336.1:0-2599 GCA_031415535.1 Burkholderiales bacterium
CTGGCGATTCAGGCCGAAGGCGCAACGATCATCACTATTGAGGGACTTTCCGGCGCCAACGGTGCCATGCACCCGATGCAGGAAGCATTTCGCCAGTGCCACGGATTGCAGTGCGGCTACTGTACGCCCGGCATGGTCATGTCAGCGATCGATCTGTTGAACAATAACCCCAAACCCAGCGAGCAAGAGATCCGCGACGGGCTTGAGGGCAACATTTGCCGCTGTACCGGCTATCAGAACATTGTTCGCGCGGTTCAGACCGCCGCGGGCGTTTGACGCAAATCGAGGAGACTGATCATGACTGACATGTCCAATTCGCCGATCGGCAAATCGATTCTGCGTAAGGAAGACCAGAAATTTTTGACCGGTGCCGGCCAATATACCGACGACATTACGCTGCACGGTCAAACCTACGCCGTGTTTCTGCGCTCGCCGCATGCGCATGCCGCAATCAAGTCGATCGATCTGACTGCCGCTCGCAAGGCACCCGGTGTGATCGCCATTTTCACCGGTCCGGACCTGGCTGAAGCCAAGGTTGGTGGCCTGCCCTGCGGCTGGCTGATTCACAACAAAGACGGTAAGCCGATGAACGAGCCGGCGCACCCGGTGTTGGCGCAGGGTAAGGTACGGCATGTCGGCGATCAGGTCGCTTTGGTGGTCGCCGAGACGGTCGCGCAGGCCAAAGACGCTTGCGAAATGATCCAGGTCGACTATGAAGTATTGCCGGCAGTCATCAATATCATGACGGCCGATACCTCCGCTGCCTCGGGCATTCACGAAGGCGCACCCAATAATCTGTGCTACGACTGGGGACACGGCGACAAGGCCAGCGTCGATGCTGCGATCGCCTCGGCCACGCATGTCACCAAACTTTCGTTTCGCAACAATCGCCTGATTCCGAACGCGATGGAGCCGCGCGCCTGTAACGCGGTGTACACCAAACATGATGAAAGTTACCTGCTCTACGTAGCGAATCAAAACCCGCACGTTGAGCGCCTGCTGATGACCGCCTTTGTGCTCGGTTTGCCCGAGTCAAAAGTGCGCGTCATTGCGCCCGATGTGGGCGGCGGATTCGGCTCGAAGATTTTTCTGTATGCCGAAGATACCGCACTGGTTTGGGCCAGCAAGAGGGTCGGCCGCCCGATCAAGTGGACCGCCGAGCGCAGCGAATCATTCCTGACCGATGCACATGGCCGCGACCATCAAACCACGGCCGAGTTGGCGATGGACGCGCAGGGCAAGTTCCTGGCGCTGCGGGTCAGCACGGTCGCTAACATGGGCGCTTATTTGTCTACCTTTGCCTCGGCCGTACCGACCATTCTGTATGCAACCTTGCTGGCTGGACAGTATGCAACGCCGGCCATTTACTGCGAGGTCAAGGCGGTGTTCACCAACACCGCACCGGTTGATGCCTATCGCGGTGCCGGCCGACCCGAGGCTACGTACGTGGTCGAGCGAATGGTCGAACAGGCCGCGCGCGACATGAAAATGGATCCGGCCGAAATTCGCCGCCTTAATTTCATTACGACCTTTCCCTATGCAACCCCGGTCGGTCTGACCTATGACTCTGGCGACTACAACGCGACCTTGACCAAGGCAATCCAGCATGCGGACGTGGCCGGTTTTGCGGCGCGCAAGGCGGCATCGGCTGCCAAAGGCAAGAAGCGCGGCCTCGGTTACTCGTGTTACATCGAAGCCTGCGGTATTGCGCCGTCAAATATTGCCGGTGCGCTGGGTGCTCGGGCGGGTCTGTTTGAAGCCGGCGAAGTGCGGGTTCACCCGACCGGCACGGTAACCGTTTTCACGGGCTCGCATAGCCACGGCCAAGGCCACGAGACGACCTTTTCACAAGTCGTCGCCGCCAAACTCGGTATTCCCATCGAAGCGGTCGAAATTGTCCATGGCGATACCGGTCGCGTCTTGTTCGGCATGGGTACCTACGGCTCGCGCTCGCTGGCCGTAGGCGGCACTGCCATCGTCATGGCGGTCGACAAGGTCATTGCCAAAGGTAAAAAGATCGCCGCCCATTTGTTGGAGGCCTCTGACACCGACATCGTGTTCGAGAACGGTGAGTTCAAGGTCGCTGGCACCGATAAAAAGGTGCCGTTCGCGCAGGTCTCACTCACGGCTTATGTCCCGCACAACTATCCGCTCGACAAACTCGAACCGGGCCTGAACGAAAACGCGTTTTACGATCCGGGCAACTTTACTTACCCCGCCGGCTCGTACATTTGCGAAGTGGAAGTTGATCCGAGCAGTGGTGAATACCAGCTCTGCGCCTTTACTGCAGTTGATGATTTCGGCAACATCATTAACCCGATGATCGTTGAAGGTCAGGTTCACGGTGGTCTGGCGCAGGGCCTGGGTCAGGCCATGCTCGAGAACTGCAGCTACGACGAAGAAAGCGGCCAATTGCTCAGTGGCTCCTATATGGATTACGCTATGCCGAGGGCCGACAACTTCATTAACTTCAAGGTCGACAATTGTGTGACGGCGTGTACCCATAATCCGCTGGGCGTCAAGGGCTGCGGTGAAGCCGGGGCGATCGGATCGCCACCGGCGCTCATCAATGCACTGACCGACGCCCTTGGCATTCGCG